>SHYF01000015.1 GCA_009692985.1 Dehalococcoidia bacterium | reverse complement strand
TGCCCAGGAGCTTGCAGTGCCGTACGAAAAACACCTCTACCCACGCCTCTGCGCCGCTCATGGCCAGCGCCACCACGTCCCGGTCCTCCTCGCCTTGAGCCTCCACCTTCTGACTCTCGCCCACCCGCTCAATGGCCCGGACCTGGTCTCGCAGCAGTGCCGCCCGCTCGAAATGCAGGTTGTCGGCGGCCCCCGCCATCTTTTGCCTCAGGTCCCTCACCACCCGTTCCGTCTTCCCTTCCATGAACAGTATCACCTGCCCAATTATCTGCCTGTACTCCTCTTTGGATGCGGCGCCGATGCATGGCCCGGCGCACCGGTGTATGTAGTACTCCAGGCAAGGTCGAGCGTCTGTGCCAGTTATGGGCTTGGTGCACGAGCGATAGGGGAACAGCTTCTTTAGCAGGTCCATGGTTGTGCGCACCGACCATGCGCTGGCAAAGGGACCAAAGTACCGAGCGCCGTCTTGCAGGACCCGGCGGGTAAAGTACACTTGGGGGAACTCCTCCGCCAGGTCTATCTTGATGTACGGGTAGGTCTTGTCGTCCTTGAGCCGGGCGTTGTACTGAGGCTTGTAGCGCTTGATCAATGTGTTCTCAAGAATGAGCGCCTCGGTCTCAGTTTCAGTCACCACATACTCGAAGTCCGCGATGTGGCCCACCAAGTTGCGTATCTTGGGCGCCAGATTCACCGGCGAGCCAAAGTATGACCGCAGGCGGTTCCGCAGGATAGATGCCTTGCCCACGTAAAGCACCTCGCCGCCCTCCCCGCGCATGATGTACACACCGGGTTCCGTGGGCGTTGCCCGCAACCTGTCCGCGATAGCCTGCGCAGTCATAGTCATGGCACGAGTATTGTAGCATCGCCGAATGGAGGTATTGGGTCACGCCCGCCGCGAAGGAAGTGGTATCCCAAGCTCTTGGCATATCTTCCGCGCCAGAAAGTCCACAATCTCCCTGTGTCTTGGGTTGGCTGAGTTGGTCTGAGTGGCAGGATTAACGTACCAGGAGTGCCTGCCCCCTTCGCGGACAAAACGGCAACCGTGTGATTCCAGATGCGCTATCAGATCCGTTCGTTTCAAGGTATCTAGCCCTCAGGAACAGTCTGCACCTCATTGCTTTACACTAGTTAATACGCCCGCTGGCTTGCCTTGACATAATGAATGCTTAACCTTCAAGCACCAGTTCCACTTCCTCGAACCGTCGCTTTGTCCCGATTACGGCGTTTGGTTCCAGTTCAGACAGCTCCTTGAGTGCAGATTTCAAGCTCTCTCTTGCCAGCTTCAAAGTCCGCTCCTGGGCGTTTACACCTGGCACCTCTGGAATGTACCCCACGTACCAGGAGCCATGCTTTTCAAAGACAGCCCGGAATCTTAGTATGCGTTGCATATTCACCCTCTCATCGTCCCCTTGAATATAGCAATTGCCTGGACAGTCATTGTAGCATCGTGGCGGCGGCAAGGCCTTCTAGCGTACAATGCAACCACAGCAGGTGCTGTAAGACTTGGCCAACAATCCACAGTGTGAAGGACGGTTCATGGCAGAACAGCAAATCGCAGTGCTGATAGACTACGAAAACGTCGGCCTCGGTTCCATCCGGTGGCTCTTCGACCAGATCTCGGACATTGGCCGCATCGTTGTCAAGCGCGCATACGCCGACTGGTCCGCCGAGAACACCAGGCGAGACAGAGGTCAGGTGTTGGAGCTTGGCATTGAACCTGTAATCCTTTTCCATTCCGCTGCATCAGGCAAGAACTCCAGCGACATCCGGCTTGCCATTGATGCTGTTGACCTTCTACACGGGTCCTCTTTTGTCGATACTTTCGTCATAGTGTCAGCTGATAGCGACTTCGTTCCATTGGTGACTAAGCTGCGGTCCGCCGGCAAGTCTGTTATTGGAGCGGGCAGAAAGGCGGCGGTATCCAGCACCCTTGTGGCCTCGTGCGACAAGTATTTCTATCTTGACCTGGAGGCCAGCCCAACCCCGCTGGCGGATGCTGCTCAAACGCTGCCAGGCGACTCCCTTTTGGTACGCGCCATGAAAGTATCAGTCGACGACCAAGGCAGGGTAACGGGTAGCAAGCTCATGAGCACTATGCAGCGGCTTGATCCAGCCTTCAATCCTAAATCGCTTGGTTACTCCACTTTTTCCAGGTTCTTGCAGGCATCTCCAGAAGTAAACCTCACGCACCCAAGGGGCGGCGATGTCATAGTAGAGCTATCTAACGGCCATCCCACAGGTAATCCCGCTGGTACAAGGATTCAGGACACTCCCGCTGGCTGGGATGCTGTCATAGACAAGGCCTGGTCTAATAAAGTTACCATTGATAAACCATTCATTCCTGGCACTTCAGCCGCCGCAGCTGCCGCAACAGCCCTGGGCGTCACGAAGCTGAAAGACTCCTCGTATAAGACGCTTCAGCGACTCCTCGATGCCAGCGAACTTCTACGCACCAAATGGTCGCGGGATGGAGGAAGAATCCTTAGACGCACCGATTAGGCGCGCTTATCCTCTCTCCCCGCTCATCGTGAGCAAAGTTTTTCCTGAGCTAGCCGAAGGATCGAACCACGTGAGCGGGTTCGGGGCGGGTGGGTGGCAAAATCTACTTTGGAGTGGCGTGCCCCTACTCCCTGGCTTACCCGTTAGTTGAACCACCCTCTTACCTCAGCTACAATACCCTTGGCTTCTTGCGGAATAATAAGAGGAGCCCAGAGGGGCTAAGCCCCTTTGGTGGGGGGCTGGGGGTATCCCCCAGATATATCTTTTACCCCCTTCCTGGCTAGAGCCTGTCCTGAGTAGGCCGAAGGAAAGGGGGACAGGGGAATGGTCGAATAGCTTCTTGCAATCGAAAATCGTCATGCTGCTACCGCGCCGCCTGAATGGAATGGAAGACTTTGGCCCCCAGGCGACCCAGACCATAGCCTGGGCCGCCGATGCCCTTTGCTCCCTGATGTCCAGCTACGGTTACCGACGCGTGGGCACGCCTCTCCTGGAGGAGACAGACCTCCTACTCCGCAAGTCCGGCGGCGAGCTTGCCAGCAAAATGTACACATTCACCGACCCCGGCGGACACCGCGTCAGCCTACGCCCAGAGTTCACATCATCCATAGTCCGCGCCTATCTCCACGGGATGAACGGCGGCGGTCCTTTGCCTGTTCGCTGGTCATACCTTGGCCCCGTCTTCCGCTACGAGCCGGAGGTTACGGAGCACCGTCAGTTCACCCAGGTCGGAGCGGAGCTGATCGGCGCTTCCGGCCCCTGGGCAGATGCAGAGGTCATGGCCTTAGCCATCCAGGGCCTATCCAGCTTGGGCATCACAGGACACCGCCTGATAGTGGGCCACCTGGGGTATGTGGCGGCGCTCCTGGACTCCATGGACATATCCGATAGGGCGCGGCTTTTCCTCTTGGCCAGCGTTGGCACACTGAGCCAAGGCGACGGTGGTGTCCGCCTGGTGCGGCAGCGGGCTGAGGAGCTGGGGCTGATAGCGGGACAGTCCACCCCGGCAGACGCAGAGAGCGCCGTGACATCTGAGGCGGCCTTGGCTCTGCTGGAGCAGTACGTCCAAGCTTCTGAGTCGTCAATTATCGGCGTGCGCACCCCTCAAGAGATACGGGAGCGCTTCCTGCGCAAGCAACGGTCCGCCCAGGACAACGGTCGCTTTGAGGCGGCCTTAAACCTCCTATCCAAAGTGGTGCAGACACGCGGCGACCCAAAGGAGGTGCTCAGGAAAGCCCGGCAGAGGAGTGCCTCGGTCCAGGCAAAGGCAGAGCTTGACCGGCTGGCCGACACCCTGAAGCTGCTGGCCCTTTACGATACCGCAGTGCCTGTATCCTTGGACTTTGGCCTTGCCCGCGGCATCGCCTACTACACCGGCGTGGTGTTCGAGGTACAGCACCCCGCCTCTGGCGGCACATCCCTTGGCGGAGGTGGCCGCTACGACGACCTGATTCAAGCCCTGGGAGGCGCTGATCCGACGCCGGCCATGGGCTTTGCATGGTCTCTGGAGCGCGTACTGGCTGCCACCACCGTGAAACCGGGCTTTTCCAAAGCCCCCGTAAGCCAGCACGAATCGCACCTCGTAAGGGCTGACAGCGCGACGGCTGCGCCCGCAGCGGTCATAGAAGCGCAACGTTTGCGTGCCCAGGGGAAAGTGGTACAGTTGGAGTTGGATGGTCGCTCCTTGAAGGAGTGCCTCCTCCTGGCGCAGTCGCAAGGGATGGCCTACGTCCTTACCGTGGACCCAGACGGAAAGACTCGCCGCCGAAGGGTGCCATAGTAAGTAACAGGGGTAGGAACTCTCCCCTTGGGGGTGCAGGGGGCTGTGCCCCCTGCCGGGGTAACAGGGGTGCCCCCTGGTCTCTTTTTCTATTCCCCCTTCTCCTGCAGGAGAAGGGGGACAAAGGGGGATGAGGTATCTGTGCGAATGCAGCGCAACAACAGCAACGATCCTCTCCGGCTCGCCATCCCCAGCGACGGCGAGATGTATGACTCCACTCTCGCCTTCCTGCGAGAGTGCGGCTTGGCTGTGGACCGCACCAACTCACGCCGCTACACCGGATCGCTGCACTCTCTGGAGGGCGTCCTGGTGCTGTTCCAACGCGCCGCAGACATCACCGCCAAAGTGGAGGACGGCAGCACCGACATAGGTATCGCAGGACTGGACCGGTTCGCCGAGTCCCATCTGGACGACGGCCCCGGCTTCGTCATCTGTGACGACCTGGGCTACAGCCAGTGCGAGCTGGTTACGGCGGTGCCCGAGGCATGGATGGACGTCACAGACATGGCCGATGTGGCAGACCTGGCGGTTGAGTTCAGGGAGCGCGGTCGCGACCTCCGTGTCGCCACCAAGTACCCTCGCATGACCCAACGCTTCTTCTTTGGCCACGGCATCAACTTCTTCGCCGTAGTGCCTTCCAGCGGCACACTGGAGGCGGCTCCCACCATGGGCTTCGCCGACCTCATCGTGGACATCTCTGCTACGGGCACCACCTTGCGAGAAAACAAGCTAAAGGTGCTAGCCGACGGCACAGTTTTGCACTCCCAGGCTTGCCTTATCGGCAACCGCACCACCTTGAAGCAGAGCGCCGCTAAGCAAGAGGCGGCGCGCCGCCTCATCGAGCGCATGGAGGCATACCTGGAGGCCCGCCGCTTCTTCAAAATCACCGCCAACGTGCGCGGCCCTTCCGCCGACCACGTGGCCCGGGCGGTCCTCGAACACCACGAGTTCACCGGACTCAAAGGCCCCACCGTTTCCCAGGTCTACACGCCCGAAGGTGACGGCTGGTACGCCGTTACCGTGGTGGTGCCGCAGTCCAGCCTTCAAGAGACGGTGGACCACTTCCGCGCTATTGGCGGCACCGGCGTATCCGTGCTCCAGCCCCGCTACGTCTTCCGCGATCTGTCCCATACCTACCAGAAGATGCTCAAGACACTTAGCCAAGATTAGAGATAAAACCGTGCCCAATCCCACAGCTCACCTGGACATCGCTTTGGAGCTATCCGAGCATCTCTCTCGCCGGGTCATCGAGGCCAATCTGGGCAGCTTCCTACTGGGTAGCTGCGCACCGGATGTGCGCGTAATAACCCGCGGCCAGCGCGACGACACCCATTTTGCGCCTCTCAGCAACTCCACCATCGGCGCCGGCGCTACTAATCTGTTTGTGGCATATCCCAACTTGAGCCATGCGGCCGCCCTCTCTGGGCCTACCCAGGCATTCATGGCCGGTTACATCTCTCACCTGGTGGCCGACGAGGCATGGATTATCCAGATATACCGCCCGTACTTCGCCAACCGCGACCTTTTCCACGACCCAGTGGAGGCCAACGTAATGGATCGCGCCTTGCAGCTAGACCTGGACAGGTGCGTCAGGGAAAAGCGCCTTGGCATGAAGGCCGTCGCCGACCGCTTCCCAGACGCCAACGATGGAGTCTCCGTCGACTTCCTGCCCGACGAGACGCTGACCGAGTGGCGAGAGTGGCTGATTGGCCTCACGCAGCGGGAGTTCACCTGGGAGCGACTGCGAGGCCTCGCGACCCGCCGGCAGGACACCCAGGAGCACGACCGGGCTAAACTCATAGCCGATAGCTTCTTGGCAGACCCATCGCAAAGCCTGGAACGCATATACGACATTGTGCCCAAGTCAGCCCTGGTTTCGTACAGGCAGACCATAGCGCAGGAATGGGCCAGGATAGTCCGGGAGTACCTGCCATGAGAGTGTTGCACGGCCTGGAGGAGGCCAGGGCATTCGCGGCAGCCCGCACCTCCATTACCTCTCAGGAGATTCCAGAGGAACTGGCAAAGGCGGTCCTCCTGCGCAGCCAGGCCGTCTGGGGCTCACCCCTAACAGTACCCGAGTCTGTCCGCCGCATCATCGAGGATATCCGCAAGGGTGGCGATGCGGCCCTAAGAGACCTGACGGAGCACATAGATGGCATACGCTTTGCAGACCTGGAGGTCCCCAAGAAAGCACTTGCCCAGGCTGCGGAGAGCATCCCCACCGATCTTCGGGCCGCTCTTGAGCTTGCCGCCCAGCGAGTCGCCAAGTTCGCCGAAGTATCCCTGCCAAAGACCTGGCACGACCCCAACACTGGCCTTGGAGAGCTTATCGTGCCTCTGGAGCGCGTCGGCCTCTATGCCCCCGGCGGCACCGCCGCTTACCCTTCCACTGTCATCATGAGCGCTGTCACCGCCCGCACAGCGGGAGTGCAAGAGGTCATCGTATGCAGCCCCGCCCATGACGGCGTCAACGCCAGCGCCGTTGTGCTGGCCGCGGCCCACATAGCGGGCGTGGATAGGGTGTTCCGCATCGGCGGCGCTCAGGCTATCGCGGCCATGGCCTTTGGCACCGAGTCTGTCCCCAAAGTAGACAAGATTTGCGGCCCGGGCAACATATTCGTCGCCCTGGCCAAGCAGCAGCTTTTCGGTCAGGTGGGCATTGACGGCGTCTTCGGCCCCACCGAGACCGTGGTCGTTGCCGACGACTCGGCTGACCCGGCCCTCTGCGCCGCCGACCTCCTGGCCCAGGCGGAGCACGACGTTCTGGCCTCGGCAGTCCTGATAACGCCATCGGAGGCCCTGGTCAGCAGGGTAGGGGATGAGCTGGTGAAACAGCTCATGACGCTGGAGCGACGGGACATCGCCCTGGCCTCCTTGAACAACCACGGCGCGATGATACTGGTTGGAAACCTGGCGGAAGCACTGGATGTGTCCAACCTTATCGCCCCAGAGCATCTTTGCCTCATGGTGAAGCAGCCCCGCCGCTGGGTCAAAAGAGTGCGCCACGCCGGCGGATTGTTCCTGGGCGAGCACTCCGCCGAGGTCATGGGCGACTACGTGGCAGGCCCAAGCCACACAATTCCAACCCACGGCACGGCGCGCTTTGCCTCATACCTGGGCGTAGACCAGTTCATCAAACGGATCCCGGTAATTGCGTTGAAGCCGGATGTGGCCCGCCGGCTAGCGCCCGCCGCAGCCATCATCGCCCGCGCCGAAGGCTTCACCGGCCACGCCCGCGCCGCCGACCTGCGCGCGGCCCCAAAAGAGTAGACTGACGACGACTTATTTCATGGGGGAGTCCAGGGGGGCGAAGCCCACTTGGCGGGGGATCTGGGGTGTGTCCCCCCAGATCTTTTCTACTTTACCCCCTTCCTTGCAGAGCGTGTCCTGAGCTGACCGAAGGAAAGAGGGTCAGGGGGATGGTAGATAGAAATGGCACAACCCATTCCATCAAACCCGGCGCAGGTGCACGCCATTGGCGAGCGCCTGGTAAGAGTCTGCCTTGAAGTTCTGGGCGGCGACGCAATTCAAGGCATCATACAGGGCTTCTCCGACTTCGATGCCCAGGTCTACCTCAATCCAGGCCAGTCTGGACCGTACGGTGTAGATACAGACAAAATCTTCGCAATGCAGGAGCGTATGGATAGCTTGAGTGTACGCGAAGCTGGCTTCACTGAGTTGCAACTTTACTTGGTAGAGATCGGACATCTGCCGCCAGGGTGGTTGGGGCCAATTCGCGGCACCTACAGCGTGCTCTACAGAGCAATACCTGGGGGCTACGAGCCAACCAACGAGCAACTACGTGGGAACTCCCGCAAACTGATAGGCACAGCCCGACAATACCTCGCCGACTTCCAAAGGAGCCTTGTAGACAATCGCAATGACACTCTTCCACGTAGGCTGCGCCTCCTATCCACGATAACCACACCATCGGTCTACGCACTTGTCAGCTACGACGATGAGGATGCCTCTGCCCTTTGGGCTGAGGACAAGTTTACGGCGCTACAGCGGCTAAGCGAGCGGTACAATGGAGACCCAGGACACCAGCATGCCCTGAGGTTCTATGATGATCTGCTGGCAATGGGCGGTACCACGCCGCCGCCTGATATACTCCGTGCAGCGTTGCGGAATGGCATTGACTTTCTCAAGTGGGTGGATGCGCTAAACTCGAACCTGCTAGCGCGGCAATAGAACTCAGCACCCTCGTCGTTGCGAGCGAGTATTCGAGCGACGCAATCTGGCGGGGTGGTGGGGCTGTCCCACAGGTAACATACCATGCCCAACCCAAAAGACATACGTAGTCTGATGCTCCCTCACATGCTGGACGCCGTCCCCTACGCGGCGGTGGACCCTCCGTCGGTGCTGGCCGCCCGCGCCGGCCTCGCCGAAGACGACATCGCCAAGCTGGATGCCAACGAGAACCCCTACGGCCCCTCGCCCAAGGTGGCTGAAGCCCTGGCCAGCTACAAAGGCTACCACATATACCCCGACCCTCAGCAGCGCCGCATCCGGGAAGCCTTGGCCGCATACGCCGGCACCACTCCAGATCGCATAGTGGCTGGCGTGGGCAGCGATGAGCTAATTGACCTGTTGCTCCGCCTCTTCGTCGCGCCAGGCGACCGCGTCATTGATTGCGTGCCCACCTTTGGGATGTACGCCTCGTTCGTCTCCGTGGTTGGCGGAGAGCTGGTTTCCGTGCCACGCACCAAAACCTTCGACGTGGACATAGAAGCCATCCGTAAAGAGGCCAGACAAGGAGCCAAGGTCATCTTTCTGGCCTCGCCCAATAATCCCTCGGGCAACCTGCTAAGTGAAGCCACTCTTCGCCAGCTTCTGTCGCTGGACCTGCTGGTGGTGGTGGACGAGGCCTACTACGAGTTCGCCGGCGCCACCCTGGCCCACCTGATTCCCCAACACTCCAACCTGGTGGTGCTGCGCACATTCAGCAAGTGGGCGGGCCTGGCTGGCATGCGCCTGGGGTACGGCATCATGGACCCGGCAGTCGCCGAGCGGCTGATGGTCATCAAGCCCCCCTATAACCTCAGCGTCGCCGCCGAGATCGCCCTGTTAGCTTCGCTGGATGACAAGGCCCTCCTGCTATCGCGTGTCCAGTCCATCGTGGCTGAGCGAGATAGCCTCTTTGCCCGGCTGCGGCGAATCCCTGGGCTTGTCCCGCTGCCATCCCGCGCCAACTTCATCCTCTGCCGCCTGGCCAAGGGCCAGGGCCATCGTGTCTACCAGGAACTGGCAAAGCGTGGTATATTTGTTCGCTACTATGATACTGATTTGCTGCGGGACTATATCCGCCTCAGTGTGGGCCTTCCCCAGCAGAACAAGGCCCTAGTAGAAGCGCTGCAAATGATATTATCGTAGAGGCCAAACTGATTTGCACACGAACTCAGGAGGATACAAGGAACCCAGGTTCCTTGTCGGGGGTCTGGGGGTGTCCCCCAGATTCCTTTCTCCCTCCCCCTCTCCCTGTGAGGGAGAGGGGGCTAGGGGGTAAGGGTCAAAACAACTAGTAAGGAGCGGCAGAAATGGTTGAATCACAACCCCGTCGGGGCACTCGCAGGCGCCGCACCCGCGCTCCGGCGGGAACCGTCCCCCTCTCGCAGCGCGCCGCCGAGCTTGGCATGACCACCGCCTCCCTGCGGCGATACGCCAACCTCGGCACTGTCACCGGCCAGGTCACACGCGTCGGGAACCGCGTTTACGTCTCCCGCGACCTCACCGCCAATCCTCGCAGGGCACGCCGCCGCAACGCTGATACTTCCGTCTCCGGGCGACAGGCTTCCCTGACCCGCGAGACCTCTGAAACTCGCGTCTCGGTTGAGATCAACCTGGACGGGCAGGGAAGATACGCGATTCAGACGGGCGAGGCCATGCTGGACCACCTGCTTGCCCAGCTTGCCAGACACGGCTTGATTGACATAACACTCACCGCTCGCGGCGACGCCATTCCCGACGCTCACCACCTGGCTGAGGACGTAGCCATTGTGCTGGGCCGCGCCCTACGCCAGGCCATCGGCGACGGCACCGGAATACGGCGCATGGGGTCAGCGATGGCGCCCCTCGACGATGCACTGGCGCAGGCGGTCGTGGACGCCGGCGGGCGGGGCTACGCCGTGGTGCATACAGGGCTGGAAGGCGCTAGAGTAGGGGACATGGCCGGCGAGCTTGTCAGCCACTTCCTGGAGCGGCTCGCCCTGGAAGGCGGCTTGACCTTGCATGCCAGGGTGCTGTCTGGCAGCGACCCTCACCACAAGGCCGAGGCCCTGTTCAAGGCACTGGCCCGCGCCCTGCGCCAAGCCGTGGAGATTGACCCACGCGCCACCAATCAGGTCCCCAGCACCAAGGGGACTATCAGCGGCTAACTGCTGTCATTCTGAGCAAAGCGAAGGCGAAGCCGAAGGGGCAGGGGTCAAAGGGGGTGTCCCCTTTTCTCTTCTTTTTCCATCCCCCTCTCCTTCAGGAGATGGGGACACAGGGGGTGAGGTTTAGGCTCCACCCTACACCTTCACCAGCTCGAACCTGTACTCCTCGATGACCGGGTTGGCCAGCAGCTTGTCGCACATCTCCCGCACCATGGCCTCCGCTCGCCTCTGGTCGTCCTCCGCCAGCCGCACCTCCAGGTACTTCCCAGCGCGCACGTCCGTCACCGACTCGAATCCCAGGCTCTTGAGGCCGCCCGCTATGGTGCGCCCTTGCGGGTCGTTAACCGTTGACTTTAGGGTGACATACACCTTGGCCAGGTACATAGCTACACCGTGCAGCGGATCCCATGCTCGGGCCCCTTGCTCATGTATGTGTCCACAAACTTCTGCAGCCTCGCCTCGTCAAAGCTATCCATCGTGTCCCGGACGCCCCAGGCGGTCACCGCTATCTTATACGGCATGTTTGGATAGGGCGCTAGATTGATGAAACACGGGAAGTTCTCCTGCTTCTGCGCGAACTGCACTAGCTTCCTGACCAACTCGGTGTCCGCGGCACTGTATTGGATCATGACCCCACCGTGCTCCAGGTTATGCACCTGCCGCTCATTTAGAATGGGTGAAGACGATATCCCCCACCCGGCGGGCGCGCCCCAATGCGGACCCGACGTCGGTGGAACACTGTTGTAGTTTGTGAACGGCTGGTTGTCTGGAATGTGCTGCGCACCCTGGTCTGGGAACACCTCTCCTGGTTTGTTGCCAGCGCAAGAGGCCGCTCCCATGCCGCTCAACACCAGTGACAGCAGTATAACCAAGTATCGCATCTTCATCATTTCGAATCTAACTCCTAATCTAGGGCGTACACGACTTGACCTGGGGCCCCTGGCCCCGGTACGTCTCAACGAAACCCTTCAGCTTGGCCTCGTCATAGGCGTCCATAGTCTCCTTAGCCCCCCATGCCGTGACAGCAATGGCCGTCTCCATACTAGCGTACGGGGCTACGACGATGTAACACGGGAAGTTGGCCTGCCCCTTGGCAAACTCACCCAGCTTCTTCGCCAACTCCTCGTCACTGGTCTTGTACTGGATAAACACCCCGCCCTCTGCCAGGTTCGCCACCTGCCTGGGGTTCGGGATTTCTTCCGTATGCACTCCCCACTCGGCAGCTGTCGGCCACCTGGGGCCATAGGTGGGCGGCCTGGATGCGTATCCAGCGTACTCCTGCCCTTCCTCTATTGTCACCACGGCCTGGTCACTGGCTTGGTTGCGTGATGGCAACCGCGGCAGGAACAATGAGACTGTAATAAGAACAGCGATGACCCCCGACACCCCCAAATACATCCAACGCTGCAGCCGTCTCCGGGCCTGATGCCTTGCCCGGCGCTCCTCTCGCTGAACCGCATCCTTCTCAGCCCGCTGGCGACGCGCTCGCACTCTTGCCAAGGTCCCTCCTATCTACTGCTGCGGGACTGATTCGCCCGTGAGTCTAGCGTATGCTTCCAGGTATCTCTGCCTGGTCTTCTCCACAATCTCCTGCGGAAGCTCCGGGGCCGGCGGTTCGTGGTCCCACCCCGTGCTGTTCAGCCAGTCCCGCACAAACTGCTTGTCGTAGTTGGGCTGCGACTTCCCCGGCTGGTAAGCCGACGCCTCCCAGAACCGGCTGGAGTCAGGCGTCAGCACCTCATCAATGAGTATGACCTTCCCATCAACAACTCCAAACTCCACCTTAGTGTCTGCAATTATGATGCCCCGCTCCAGGGCATAGGCATGAGCGAAATTATATATGGCCAGGCTCTTCTCTTCCAACTCCCTGGCCCTCTGTTTGCCCACCAGCGCCTCCACCTGCTCAAGCGTCATGTTCAGGTCGTGCCCCGTCTCCGCCTTAGTGGTAGGCGTGAACATTGGCGGCGAGAGGCGGTCACCATCCTTAAGGCCTGCCGGAGCGGGCTTACCGAAGATTGTACCCGTGACCCGATACTCCGCCCACGCAGAACCGGCCAGATACCCCCGCACCACGCACTCCACATCCAGGCGCTGCGCCCGCTTCACCACCATCGACCGCTGGGCCACCTCCCGTGGCACTTTTGCCAGTTGAGGATAGCTGGCAGCTACATCCTCCGCCATGCCAATGAAATGGTTGGGCATCAGGTGGGCCGTCTTCCGGAACCAGAAGGCCGACATGCGTGACAGCACCACCCCCTTGCCAGGCACCCCGTTGGGCAGCACCACGTCGAAGGCCGAGATGCGGTCCGTCGCCACCATCAGCAGCAGGCCGCCGCCCAGGTCGTATGTGTCCCGCACCTTGCCCCGATGCAAGAGGTTAGGCAGATTGGTGTGTAGGATGACCACGTTACCTCCCCACCCCCGCCTTCTTGAACGTCTCGTCCACGTAGCGAGTGTAGTAGCTGTAGTCGAACAGCTCCTCCAGAGCATAGCTAGGTATCAGGTCCAACACCTGCGACTCGCCACGGATGAGGTCTCGGAAGTCTAGCCCCTCATCCCACCCCTTCATTGAGTTGCGTTGCACTATCTCGTACGCCGCCTCCCTGCTCATGCCAGCCTCGATGAGCGCCAGCAACACCCGCTGCGAGAACACCAGCCCGCCCGTGGACTCCAGATTAGCCCACATACGCTTCGGATACACCTTCAGCCCCTGCATTACCTGAGTGAACAGGCTCAGGATGTAGTCCAGCGCCATGCACGAATCTGGCAGAATAATCCTCTCCGCCGACGAGTGGCTGATGTCCCGCTCATGCCACAGCGCAACGTTCTCCAATGCCGTCACAGAGTGGCCCCGGATCAGCCGCGCCAGCCCGCACACCCTCTCCGACAGTTCTGGATTGCGCTTGTGCGGCATGGCCGACGACCCTGTCTGCCCCTCGCTAAACGGCTCCTCCGCCTCGCGCACCTCGGTGCGTTGCAGGTGCCGTATCTCCGTGGCGAACTTCTCCAACGAAGCCGCCACCAGCGCCAGGGTGGTCACGTAGTGAGCGTACCTGTCCCGCTGGATGATCTGGTTGGACACAGGCGCCGCCTTCAGTCCTAATCGAGCGCACACCCGCTCCTCCAACGATGGCAGCACAGTGGCATGGGTGCCCACGGCCCCCGATACCTTGCCCACGGCGATCTGCTCCCTTGCCGCCACCAGCCGCTCGCGGTTCCGGTTCATCTCGTCCCACCATAGCGCCAGCTTCAGCCCAAATGTGATAGGCTCGGCGTGTACCCCATGAGTGCGGCCTATCATCAGAGTATCCTTGAACTCCAAAGCGCGGCTCCGTAGCACCTCCCGCAGGGCGTCCACCTCTGCCAGCAGCAGGTCCGCCGCCGCCACCATCTGCAGTCCCTGGGCGGTATCCATCACGTCGCTGGATGTTAGCCCCAGGTGGATCCACCGTCCCTCTTCGCCCAGCGTCTCCGTGATAGAGCGAGTGAAGGCAGTCATATCGTGTCGGGTACGCTGGAATATCTCGTCCAGGCGCTTCAGGTTGTAGCGAGCGCCCCGCAGCTTTGCCATGTCCGCCTGCGGTATTGTTCCCTCTTCGGCCCACGCCTCGCACGCCGCCAGCTCCACCGCCAGCCACTTATCGTACTTACTCTCCTCCGACCACACCCGTTTCATGGCGGGTCGGGCATACCGGTCAATCATGGCCGCCTCCTAGTGCCTCTCCAGCTCATCAATCACGTTCTGGAACTCCCGCAGCTCCTGGAAAGCCAACCCCTCTTTCTTGCAAAGCTCCAGCAGCTCGCCCCGGGCGTATACCACATCCGACTTCCTGGCGGGGCACAGGTCGTTGCGCCCATCGCCTATATAAAGGACCCGATGCCCCCCCTGGTGATACCGCTCCACCACTGAGCACTTGCATATGCCCCAGCTACGGCACTCCTTGCTGGCATACGGGAAATCAAACTGGATGCCATCCTCAGTGAAACGAGTGCCCACGGCGTATACTGGCAACCACTCCAGCCCCTGCTGCTCCAGAAACGCCTGCACGTAGAAGTCCAGCCCCAGCGTTATCACCGCCAACTCGATACCCCGCTGCCGGCAGTACCGGGCCAGCGCTGGGAAGCCGTCGCGGACCCGGCCCTTTTCCCGCACATAACCCTGCATCTCCGCGCGCGTCGCCCCAATAAGATTGAACTGCCGCTCAAAATACTGTTCCGGGGGTATGCTGCCTTCCAGGAACTGACGCCGCACCTCTCGCCATGACTTATCTCCAAACCGATCCAGAATCAGGTGCGCCACGTTCTCCTGGGTTATTGTGTCGTCGAAGTCACACAGAACAGCAATGCTCATAGGCCACAAGTTGTCCAGAAATCCTGTTCGGGAAGTGCAGAGGGGGCAAAGCCCCTTCTGCTGAGGGCCTGGGGGTGTCCCCCAGATTCCCTTCCCTCCCCCTCTCCCACTCGTGGGAGAGGGGGAGGGAAGGGGGTGAGGGTTTTCCAAACATCTGCCAGCATGAAGGTCATCCTTCCCGCAACTGCTTCCGGTATGCGGAGTAGGCCTCCCTTATCTTACCATCCTTCAGGCTAAGGATGCCCGCTGCCAGATACGCAGCGTTGCGAGCGCCCCAGCTTCCTATCGCCACGCACGCCACCGGCACACCAGGCGGCATCTGCACGATGGAGTACAAAGCGTCCGCGCCCTTCAGCTCGCTGGATGGCAGCGGTACCCCAATTACAGGCAGGTCCGTCCAGGCAGCCAGCGCCCCGGGGAGCGCAGCCGCGCCACCCGCAGCTGCAATGATCACCTCGATACCCCGTTCCTGCGCCGTCCGAGCGTAGTCCGCCACCTTTTGCGGCGTCCTGTGGGCTGATAGGACGTGCATCTCATAGGCAACGCCCATCTCCTCTAAGATGTGCAACGTCTCCTGTATCTGCCCTTCGTCCGACTTGCTGCCTATGATAACGCCCACCTGGGGCATCTCAGACCTCCTGATACTATCTCCAGCCTCCCGCCAACTCTCTGTGGCCTCTTACCCCCTCGTTCCCTTCGACAAGCTCAGGGTGAGCGGACTTGTTTACTCAGGTTCGTGGTGAGCCTGCTTGCCCTGAGCCAATCCAAAAACGACATGGAGACATCAGGGGGATGTGGGTTGTCTAAGTCTCCTAGTAAGTATCGGCCTCCTCCAGGTCCAAAGCCATGACAATGAGGTCCAGCGCCAGCAAGCCCGACCTGTCTATGGCGTAGTCCGGCAGCACGACCATTGGCGTGAACCCCATCGTTCCGGTGACCCTCACGGCCGCCTCTTCTCTTGCCGGCACCACCTCCATGAGAAGCCTACGAAGGCCCCTCTCCCTGGCAATTCTTATGAGCTCTTTCATCATGGCCCTCCCCAGGCCACGGCTCCTGTACTCCGGGTCCACCGAAATGCGAACCTCGGCCTGGTGCCTTCGCGCCCCTTGCCAGAAGTGAAGGCTACCATCGGCGATCACCTTGCCATCCTTGACGGCCAGAAGAGGCAACACCCGGTTGTAGTCGATGGCCTTGGCCCAACTCCTGACCACTTCCGCAGACACCACATCGTCCTTCAGGTAATACCTGTCGTCCGCGGGCACCCTGCCGAAGAACGACAGGACGGCAGCTTCGTCCCCGGCCACCATGGGTCGCAGTGTCACAGAAGTACCATCGGAGAGCTTTGTCTCCTTAGGAAAAGGCCACATGTGATGTACCGTTGCCATATCTTACCCCTCCTCAGGCAGCACCCACCGCTGTAGGACGCAGCCCAATGTCCCTGCGATAGAACGCCCCTTGGAACCGTATTCGCTCAATACCAGCGTACGCCATCTGTCGCGCCTGCGCCAAGGAAGAGGCCCGGCCCACTACAGTCAGCACGCGTCCTCCGCTGCTCACTACCTCTCCATCCCGGAGCCGTGTGCCGCCATGAAACACCATGGACTGCCCACCCTCGTTATCCAGGCCGGAGATAGGGAACCCCGTGGAGTAGTCTCCCGGATACCCCCCAGATGCCATCACGACCCCGACGCACGCCTCGCGACTCCATTGGATTCGTGTTTCGGTTAGCTTACCGTCAACTACGGCCCTCGCTATTTCCGCCAGGTCCGTCTCCAGCCTGGGCAGAATCACCTGCGTTTCCGGATCACCCAGGCGGGCATTGAACTCTATCACCTTTAGCCCTTGCCTTGTTAGTATCAGACCGCCGTACAACACGCCTCGATAGGGCCGACCCTCCCT
>SHYF01000014.1 GCA_009692985.1 Dehalococcoidia bacterium | reverse complement strand
GCCATGAAGCCTCTGAGCGTTGAGGAGGCGGCGTCGCAGATGGAGTTCCTGGGCCACGAATTCTTTTTCTTCATCAACGCCGCCACCAGCCAGTACAACGTCATCTACCGGTGACGGGATGGCGGCTACACAGTCATTGAGCCGGAGCGGTAAAGGAGCAACAGCCCATGGGCATTTTGAACACAGTGGACCCTGAACTGGCGCGGGCGTTAGAGAACGAGGAGATGCGCCAGCGCCGCAACCTGGTCCTCATCGCCTCTGAGAACTACGTCAGCCACGCGGTGCGGGAAGCCCAGGCCTCTGTGATGACAAACAAGTACGCCGAAGGCTACCCCGGCCACCGCTATTACGGCGGGTGCGAGTATGTGGATGTGGCGGAGCAGCTGGCAATAGACCGTCTGAAGGAGCTGTTTCACGCGTCTCATGCCAACGTGCAGCCCCACAGCGGCGCTCAGGCCAACATGGCGGCCTACTTCGCCCTTCTGGAACCCGGCGATACGGTCTTGGGGATGCGACTGGACCAGGGCGGCCACCTGAGTCACGGCAGTCCGGTGAACTTCTCCGGCAAGCTGTACAAGTTTGCCTCCTACGGTGTCAGCCGGGAGACGGAACACATAGACTACGGTGAAGTGGAGCGGTTGGCCAAGGAGCATAGGCCCAAACTCATTGTGGCTGGGGCCACCGCATATCCACGGATCATAGATTTCCCGCGCTTTCGCCAGATTGCCGACGAGGTGGGGGCGCTGCTCATGGTTGACATAGCCCACATTGCCGGACTCATCGCCGCGGGGGCGCATCCATCCTGTCTCCCATATGCCCAGGTGGTCACATCTACCACCCACAAGACACTGCGCGGCCCTCGTGGAGCATTCATCCTGTGCGACCAGGACCAGGCCAGGAAGATAGACCGCTCGGTGTTTCCATTTACTCAGGGCGGCCCCCTTATGCACACTATTGCCGCCAAGGCGGTTTGCTTTGGCGAAGCACTGAGGCCGGAGTTCGCGGAGTACGGACGCAGGGTGGTGGAAAACGCCCATACCCTGGCCAAAGCATTGGAGGATGGTGGCCTGCGCATAGTTTCGGGGGGCACGGACAACCATCTGATGCTGGTGGATCTGACGCCAGCGGGCATCACGGGCCAGCAAGCGGAGGACGCTCTGGGTCGCGTACATATCACAGTCAACAAGAACGCCATCCCATTCGATCCGCAGCCGCCGCGCGTCACCAGCGGCCTTCGCCTGGGGACGCCGGCGCTGTCCAGCCGTGGAATGGGGCCCCAGGAGATGGTGCGGGTCGCCGGCTTCATCGTAAAGGTGTTGAACCACGTGGGCGATGCGCGGGTGGAGGAGGAGGTGCGCCAGGGCGTGCTAGAGCTTACGTCCAGCTTCCAGGTGCCTGGCCTGGACTAACAGGCGGCTGAAAAATGGGAGTCCAGAGGGGCGAAGCCCCTTTGGTGGGGGTCTGGGGGCATCCCCCAGGTCCAACTATTACCCCATTCCTGGCTAGGAAGGGGGTAAGGGGGATGGTCGAAGGAGTTTTTCAACACCCTACTAGCAGGCGGCTCTTTCCTGATGCGGGCTTTTGAAGCCGCGGCAGGTTGGTGGTTCGCAGGCAGATGCGGCGTCCTGCGAATCATGCTATAATTCCCTGCAGCAAATCAAGGAATACTAAGGGCATACGCCCTAGCAGGCTGCTGAAAAATGGGAGTCCAGAGGGGTGAAACCCCTTTGGTGGGGGTCTGGGGGCATCCCCCAGATATGCTTTCCACCCCCTTCCTGGCCAGGAATGGGGTCAGGGGGATGGTCGGAGGAGTTTTTCTGCACCCTGCTATTGAAGAGAGGAGACTGTACAACGTCATTGCGCGACTACGAACTTGCTATAGTGTTGAGTCCCGAGGTGGATGAAGCAGGAGTAACAGGCATCACCGACCGGTTCAGCCAATTTATCACGCAGCGGGGCGGGACAGTTGGTAACCTGGATAAGTGGGGCGTGAAGAAGCTGGCCTACCCGCTGCAAAGGTTCCGAGAGGGGAACTACCTGCGGGCGGAGTTCACCGTTGATCCCCAAGCTGCCAAAGAGTTGGAAGCCAGCCTTAAACTGTGGAGCGAGGTGCTCAGGTACCTGTTGGTGAAGAAGGAGACTTAGCAGGTTGCTGAAAAAGGGGAGCCCAGAGGGGCGAAGCCCCTTTGGTGGGGGTCTGGGGGATGGTCGAAAGAGTTCTTCGTCACCCTGCTAGGCGGGCAGGGTGGTTGAACGCTGGAAGGAGAGCAGGTCATGGTTGGGCTGAACAAGATGATGGTGATAGGCAACCTGGGCACTGACCCGGAGATGCGCTACACGCCCAACGGCAGTGCCGTCACATCTTTCCGCATGGCCACCACCAGAGGATACACTTCTCAGGATGGAGAGCGCCACCAGGATACCGAATGGTTCACTATCGTAGCCTGGAACCAGTTGGCTGAGTTGTGTAACCAGTACCTGGCCAAAGGCCGCAAAGCATACGTGGAAGGCCGGCTCCACAGCCGGAGCTGGGAAGGACAGAACGGCAAGACCGGGTTCGTCAACGAGATTGTTGCTGACCGCATAATTTTTCTGGACCGCCAGCAAGGGGGCCAGGCGGCAGAATCCGGAGGGGAGCCTGGCCAGGAGCCAGGTGGAACGGTAGAGGCGGATGACCTTCCCTTCTAGTCTACGGTGGTTCCGAATACAACCTTACAAGGTAGGAGTAATAGAGAATGAACAGTAGAGCAAGGCCCCCTCTCCGAAGAGAGGGAAAGCCAAGGTATTTCACACGGCGGAAGGTGTGTTACTTCTGCGTTGACAAGGTGACGTTCATAGACTATAAGGACGTTACTCGCTTGCGGCGCTACGTTTCTCCTGAGCGGGGGCGCATAGAGGGGCGCCGAAGGACGGGCAACTGCGCCACACATCAGCGAGGTTTAGCCCTGGCAGTGAAGCGCGCCAGGCATCTGGCCTTACTGCCATATACGCCCGACCACATCCTGGCGGCGGGGGGCTATGTGGACCGGCCTGTGTATGGTGATCGGTAAGTCAGGACATATGCCCTGTTCTAGAGACCGCGCATAGTCGCTTTCCCTGTTTTCTTATTGCCGGCTGCTGTGACCTGTACCAATGACCACGCGTGAACCACGAGAAGTCCGACCCGTTAGAAGAAGACAAGCTGTGCGCCGGGAACGGGAGCATCAGCAGCAGAGGTGGGTGCTTGCTTTTGCGGGCGTCGTAATCTTCGTGATTCTTGCCATACCAGCCTACGGCTACTATGCCACCTTTGTAGCTCCACCCCGTCGCACTGCCGTTGAGGTTAACGGAGTCAAGCACTCTCTGGGCGAGGTGGCAAAGGTATCCAAGGCATTTGCTGCTGCCTATTTAGGCTCAAGCGGAGGGCAGCCAGACCTGAGCACATTGCCTCTTCAGATAGTGAATAACATGCTGAGCGAGGAGTTGATTGTGCAGCGGGCGCCTGAGCTGGGCATTACAGTCACCCAGGACGAGGTGGATGCGGAGGTCCGCAGCCGTCACTACCCAGCGCCTAAAGCGGGGCAACAGACCGACCCAGAGGCACTGGAGCGAGAGTACAAGGAAAACCTGCGCCGCTACCTGGACACTACCAAGTTCTCCAGTAGTGATTACCGGGAGATAGTGCGGCGCAGCCTCCTTCGCGAGAAGCTTCTGGAGATACTTTCGGAACAGATTCCCGGGGTACAGGAGCAGGTGTTTGCCAACTGGATCCGTGTTAAGGACGACACTGCTGTGTCGAATGTGCAGAAGGGACTGACGGGCGGCGAGGAGTTTGACCGTCTGGCCAGAGTCTATTCGGTGGCCGACTCATATGCTGATGACAACGGAGTGGTCGGTTGGGTCCCCAAGGAGGCATTTCCTTTGCTGGACTCCACCCTCTTTGTTATTGAGCGGGATAAAGTCAGCGATCCTGTCTCAAATCCTCCGGACACCTACTTTATCAAGGTCACAGCCGGGCCGGAACTCAGGGAGGTCAGCCAGAATATGCGTAACTTGTTGAAGACGCGGGTTCTGGAGAAGTGGATGGACCAACAGTTTGACCCCTCTAAGAACGATATCAAAGTGAACTTTGGGTCTTTGGAGTATGGATGGGTGATCGATAAGGTTCGAGAGCTCATCCCTGCCCCGACTCCCCAGGCACAATAGAGCACGGCGGCGTCATGTCATAATGGCGTTGCGCGGGCCTCGCTAGCAACCGCTGAAACATGTGAGTCCAGTGGGCCACAGTCATACAATCGAGGCGGTTCTGGGCTAGTGTCCGCGCCGAATCCGGTGTATCCATGGACAAAGACGGCAAGATAGGCATAGGTCTCCTGGGCCTGGGCGTCGTAGGGGCAGAGGTTGCGCGGATGCTTATCCAAAAATCGGAGCGCCTCTCCCAGAAAGCCGGCCGACCCCTATTCCTGTGCAGCGTGCTGGTGAAGGATATGGCCAAGCCCAGGGATTCGGTGGTGCCGCCGCGGCTCTTGACTACAAACCCCGCTGACATTTTGAACAACCCTCAGGTGGACGTAGTTGTGGAGCTCCTCGGTGGCGTAAAGCCCGCAACTGATTACCTTCGCACCGCTATTGCCCAGGGAAAACATGCCGTGACGGCAAACAAGGAAGTGATGGCCAATCACGGGCCCGAGCTTATCCGGTTAGCAGAAGAGCATGGGGTAAACCTGCTATATGAGGCCAGCGTAGGGGGAGGCATTCCCATCATTGGTCCCCTCCAAAAGGACCTGCTGGCCAACGAAATCACATCTGTGCATGCAATAATCAACGGGACCACCAACTACATTCTGACTAAGATGTCCCAGGAGGGCATGGATTTTCAGGTGGCGTTGCGCCGTGCCCAGGAGTTGGGCTACGCCGAGGCCGACCCCGCTAAAGACATCGAAGGCGTGGATGCCGCCTTCAAGCTGGCCATAGTGGCTGCCCTGGCCTTTCATACCAAAGTGGCGGTGAGCGACGTTTACACGGAAGGCATATCCAAGCTTACGGCCCGGGACTTTCTGTACGCCCAAGAGCTTGGCTATACCATCAAGCTTCTGGCCATCGCCCGGCGCATCGGTGATGGCCTGTCCCTGCGCGTACATCCAGCCATGGTGCCCAACGAGCACCTGCTTTCTAAGGTGGATGGTGTGCTAAACGCCGTGGAAATCGAGGGCGACCTCGTGGGTCGCGTTGTTTTCCACGGCCAGGGTGCCGGCCCCCGTCCCACTGCCAGCGCCGTGATAGGTGATATCCTTGAGGTTGCTCGTAGCATTGCCTCTAGACGCGGCCCCGCCCGTAGTGGAACCGTGGATGGCGGTCTGCGCATCTTACCAATGGAAGAGATGATAACCCAGTACTACGCCAGGCTTACTGTGTCGGATCGTGCGGGTGTGCTGGCGCAGATAGCCAAAGTCCTGGGAGACCTGGACATCAGCATTGCCTCGGTAATCCAGAAGAACGCGGACGCGGCCAGACAGACGGCGGAGATAGTAGTAATGACACATCCGGCCAAGGAGGCACACATACGCCAGGCGGTCCACCAGATGGAGACATTTGGGGTGGTGCGGGATGTGAGCAACGTCATCCGCGTGGAGCAGTGGACATAGCGGGCTGCTGAAATCGGGGAGTCCAGAGTCCCGACCTGTCGGGACTCTGGTGGGGGACTGGGGGGTATCCCCCAGATATCCTTTTCACCCCCTTCCTGGCTAGAGCCTGTCCTTGAGCGTAGCGAAGGAAAGGGGGTCAGGGGGATGGTAGCCCCGACGTGTCGGGGTTCATCACTCTGGTAGCTGTTATCCCGGCAAGGGAAGAGGACTCAGGAAAAGCCAGTGTATAGCGAAGCGCACAGCCTTACAGCAAATCGTGGAGTCTTGGAGCGATACAGGGAGCACCTGCCAGTTACCGAGGCTACTCCAATTATCAGCCTCGGCGAGGGGAGCACGCCCTTGGTGCGCTCCCGCTACCTATCCCAGGAGATTGGCTGTAGAGAGCTATACTTCAAGCTGGAAGGGTGCAACCCTACGGGATCGTTCAAAGACCGTGGCATGGTAGTGGCAGTGGCTAAAGCAATGGAGGCCGGAAGCAAATCAATCATCTGCGCTTCCACTGGCAATACCAGCGCCTCCGCAGCGGCCTATGGCGCATATTGTGGGCTCAGGACTATTGTCCTGGTCCCTAAAGGGAACATAGCCACAGGCAAGCTTGCCCAGGCCATGGCCCACGGAGCCGAGATTCTGGCAGTTGATGGCAACTTTGACCAGGCCCTGGAGCTGGTGAGAACCCTGGCCAACACTCATCCAATCACCCTGGTGAACTCGCTGAACCCGCACCGCATACAAGGTCAAAAGACAGCCGCTTTTGAGGTGGTGGACGCCCTGGGCGCGGCGCCAGACTACCTGTTTATTCCAGTTGGAAACGCTGGTAACATAACAGCATACTGGCTGGGCTTCCGCCAGTACTTCGATCTTGGCAAAGCTAACGGACGGCCAATGATGATGGGCTTTCAAGCAGAGGGAGCTGCGCCTATTGTGCGGGGCGTGCCCATCGCCCATCCAACAACCATCGCCTCGGCAATTCGAATTGGCAACCCGGCAAGCTGGCAGGGCGCTGTGGCAGCCCGGGACGAGTCCGGCGGACGCATAGACATGGTGAGCGACCAGGAGATCCTGGCCGCCTACAGGCTGATGGCTAGCCGTGAAGGTGTCTTCTGCGAGCCGGCATCAGCCGCCTCCGTGGCAGGGCTGGTAAAGCTGGTCAGGGGTGGCCTGGACCTCAGAAATAAGTGTGCCGTGTGCGTCATCACCGGTACCGGCCTCAAAGACCCGGAGTTGGCCTCCCAACACGCCGTTGCGCTGCCCAGGGAGATAGCTGCACAACTGAGCGCGGTGGAGGAAGCAATAACCCAGGCAGCCGTTCCCTGAAAGGCAGATACAAGTTGATTCAAGAGAAAACAGTTGAGAATGCCGTAGCGGACATCCTGCGCCTGATAGGAGAAGATCCACTGCGCCCGGGACTAAAGGGGACACCCCAGCGTGTGGCGGAGATGTACCGGGAGCTATTCGCTGGAATAGACCAGGACCCGGCACAAGAGCTTATGGCGGGCGTTGAAGAGGGCCACCATGACCTAGTGATTCTAAAAGACATAGCCTTTTACTCCATGTGCGAGCATCACCTTCTTCCCTTTTTCGGCTCAGCTCATATAGGCTACTTGCCTACCAGCAGGGTGGTGGGCATTAGCAAGATGGTCAGGGCTTTGGACGTGCTGGCCCACCGGCCTCAGCTGCAAGAGCGGCTTACGGCCCAGATGGCCGATACCATGTTCTCCGCTCTTCAGGCTGAAGGTGTAGCCGTGGTGCTGAAAGCGGAGCACTTGTGCATGAGCATGAGGGGTGTGCAGAAGCCTGGCGCTCAGGTCGTTACATCCGCCATCCGCGGCACATTCCGCAGAGGGTCCCTGGCCCGCAGAGAAATCCTGACCGTGCTTGCGGGGAGCGCCGTATGACTTTGAAAGTAGCACAGGAGGGGTTCTGTCCGCTCTGGGCTGAGTGGGATGCGCTGCTGCCCCAGTGCACCGCCCATGCAGTTTTCCAGACCCCTGTGTGGCATCGCACCTGGTGGGAGGAGATGGGTGGGCAGGCAGAGCTGAAACTGACCACACTGCGGGATGATGGCGCTCTGGTGGGTGTTGCCCCTCTCATGCAGGTAGACGGCACTATGACGTTCCTTGGCGGCACAGATCTGTGGGACTACCATGACTTTGTGATGGCGACGGGTCGGGAAGGCGAGCTGTATCCCTTGCTGTTCCAGTCGTTGGTTGAGCAGTCGTGGAAGCAGATGGACCTGGTTTCACTTCAAGCAAGCTCAGCCGCTCTTCGCTACCTGCCAGACCTGGCGAAGGCCCGCGGCTACTCCACGGAGCTAATGCCAGAGGACGTGTCGCCGGGGATTGCCTTGCCCGCATCCTGGGACGACTACCTCATGCTGCTGGGCGGGAAGGACCGGCACGAGCTGAGGCGCAAGCTGAGGCGCTTGGAAGGTGAAGGCTCATACCGTTTCTACACAGTGGCCGCCGCCTCGGCCCTGGATGGAGCACTGGAGGACTTTTTTACCCTGATGAAGGACAGCCGCCAGGACAAGGCCGTGTTCATGACAGCTGAGAGGGAGAGATTCTTTCGGCACATGGGCCAGGAGCTGGCCAAGGCAGGCATACTCCGGCTGTTCTTTATGGAGGTTGCCGGCAAGCGGGTTGCCAGCGCCCTCTGCTTTGACTATGGCGGCACCAGGTTCCTGTATAACAGCGGATACAATCCAGAGTACGGTTCCCTCAGCGTAGGGTTGCTATTGAAAGCATTGTGTCTGAAGCAGGCGATAGAAGATGGCAACAGCTACTTCGACTTTCTCCGGGGTAACGAGCGATACAAGTACGACCTGGGAGCTAAGGATGTTCAGTTGTACCGGTTGACCATCCAGCGGTGAATCCTTTGGTGTTGATGTGGTATCTTACTAGAAATGGGTAACAACTCCATGTCAACTCAGCGAATCGCCTTCATCAGCGTGCACGGTTGTCCTTTGGCCCGCCCAGGCTCCAAGGACACCGGAGGCATGAGCGTATACCTCCATCAGCTGGCTCAGACACTGGGGCGACTGGGCTTCCTTGTGGACATCTACACCCGCGTCCACGACTCCCATGACCCAATGCTCGTCACCGTTGACGAAAATGTCCGAGTGATCCATGTGAGGGCAGGACCCGTACGCGCCCCCAAGAACGACCTGTTTCGCTATCTTCCGCGTTTCATGGCGCAGGTGAAGGCGTACCAGCAGAAACACAACCTCAACTATGCCATGGTACACACCCATTACTGGCTATCGGGGTTGGTGGGGCAGGCCCTGGCCAGCGAGTGGGGTGCGCCTCACGTCACCACATTTCACACCCTGGTGGAGATCAAGGCGCGGGCCAGGGCGGGCGAGAAGGAGTCCGACGCACGGAGCGCATCCGAGCGGCAGGTGGTTGCCTCTGTGGACAGAATAATCGTCTCCACTGCCCACGAAAGAGGAGCCCTGCAACGCCTGTACGACGCTGATGAAAAGAAGGTCCGGGTGGTGCACCCAGGCGTGGACCTGGACCTGTTCAAGCCAGGCGACCAGCGGGCGGCACGGGACCAGCTTGGCCTGAACGGACACCACATGCTTCTTTACGTGGGTCGCCTGGACCCCATAAAGGGGCTGGAGGTCCTGTTGCACACCCTGGCGTCCATGGAGACGCCCAGGGGGGTGCACTTGCTGGTGGCTGGTGGCAACGAGCACGATGAGGAGTACCGCCGGCTGAATGGAGTCGCTCGGAAGTTGGATGTGCAAAGCAAGGTGGAGTTCCTTGGCAGCGTGGAACATACTCTGCTTCCCCTCTACTACCAGGCGGCGGATGTTTGCGTCGTACCTTCCTACTACGAGAGCTTTGGCCTGGTGGCACTGGAGGCAATGGCCTGCGGTACTCCCGTGGTTGCATCCCGCGTGCCTGGACTTGAAGCCATCGTCAAGGACAACCGGTCCGGATATCTGGTGGCATGGCACTGCCCCGATGCCTTCTCTGACAGGCTGGAGGTGCTGCTGGCCAACGATGCATTGCGCCAGAGCATGGGTAGAGAGGCCCATGCCCAGGCCCAGGAAATGAGCTGGGATGGAGCCGCCAGGTGCGTGGCGGAGGTATATGCCGAGCTGGGCGTCCTGGCGCTTTCGTAGCGCCCGTTCAGGGAGAGTTTTTTCGCGAAGCCACCTCAGACATAGCAGGCGGGTGAAGCAGAGGAGTCCAGAGAGGCATTGCCCTTCTGGCAGGGGGCTGTGGGTGTCCCCCAGATTTGTTTTCACCCCCCTTCCTGGCCAGGAAGGGGGTAGGGGGATGGTCGAAGGAGTTTCTCATCACCCTGCTAACTCGCTTTTGACTCAACGCCACACGATATGCTACGCTGTTAGATACAGTGAGGAACAATAAGCAGGAGCTACAGCAGGGCGCACATCCATAGATGATGCGCCTTTTGTGTGCGCCAGTCTTCCCCGCGAGTCTACCCCAGAGCAGGTTCTCCCCATACTCGACACCATAACTCGGAAAATCGTTTCGTTATTCAGTAAGCGCGGCATCCAGACCCCTTCTGTTACCGCCCCGGTGCCATTGCCTGCCAAGGCACCGGTAGCTACGGTCGCCTTGGCAGCGCCACCTGAAGCTCCACCTTCGCCTGCCATCAGGTCTGACCTGCCTGCTCACACGCCATTGCAGGCTCGTCGTCCGCGACGACAGAGGAGACCGCAGGCTGCTGGCCCCACGCCAGCTACACCTTCGCTCGGCAATCACTTCGGCAACATTGATATATCGGACCCTGTGGCCAGGGCTTTGGAGGGCATGGGATACGCCGCTCCCACTCCCATCCAGGAGGCGGTGATCCCGCTAGTGCGCGCTGGACAAGACGTAGTGGGCCAGGCCCAGACCGGCACAGGAAAAACCGCTGCCTTTGGCATCCCTCTGGTGGAGATGCTTGACCCAGACTTTCGAGACTTACAGGCTCTGGTGCTTGTGCCAACCCGGGAGCTGGCGGTGCAAGTAAGGGGAGAGCTGGCCCGCATAGGCAAGTTCCGTGGCCTGAGGAGCGTAGCAATTTACGGGGGCCAAGCCATAAGCCGGCAGATGGAGGCATTGCAGCGGGGCGCCCACATAATCGTGGCTACGCCAGGCAGGTTGATGGATCACATGGAGCGAGGCACGATACAGCTGGACCGGATCCAATTCGTTGTATTGGACGAGGCCGACCACATGCTGGACATCGGCTTTGCAGACGACATCGAACGCATACTGCGCCATACGCCCTCTTCGCGTCAGACGATGCTATTCTCCGCCACAATGCCAGGCCCGATCAGAAGGCTGGCAAACCGCTACATGAAAGGACCCGCTTGGATCCTTGTGGGCGGGAACGCTGAGCCGGTGGAGCAGGTTGAGCAGATATACTTCGAAGTGGCCGAGAGGGATCGCGCTGTAGCCCTGGAGGCGCTGCTGAAGGAGCCTGATCGGATAACCCAGGCCCTGGTATTCCGGCGCACGAAACTGGGGGTGGACAGGCTGGTGGAACAGTTACAGCGTCGCGGTTACGACATCCAGGCCATCCACGGCGACATGCCGCAGTCGCAGCGTGACGCAGTGATGGGCCGCTTTCGCAACAATCAACTGCGGGTGCTGGTTGCCACCAATTTGGCGGCGCGAGGGCTTGATATTCCCGCCGTGTCTCACGTCATCAACTACGATATGCCAGATAACGTTGAGGAGTACGTCCACCGCATTGGCAGAACGGCGCGTATGGGACGAGCAGGCACCGCTATCACATTCGTCTCCGAGTCGGACTTCGAAATGCTGGATACCATCCATGCCCATGTAGGTGATGAGTTGAAGAAGGCGCGGTTGGCGCTCTACCATAGCTAGCCGAGGGCCGTCTGCGTCTCCTGCAAGCTCGTCCTTGTTGCGCCACATTCTTGTGAAACTCTAACAGGGTGATGAAAAACTTCCTCGACCATCCCCCTTTGTTCCCCTTCCTGGAAGGAATGGGGGGGGGGTTGAAGATTTTTTGGGGGGCACCCCAAATTCCCCCTCCAGAGGGGCGAAGCCCCTCTGGACTCCTCTTTCTCAGCAACCTGCTAACGCTCATCTTGCGTTTCAGGCCACGCTGCACGACTATATAGCAAGCGCCAGGGCGCTCCGGTGTACTGCCGGCCTGACAGAGGAAAGTGGGACAATGCGCCCTGGCACAATGGCAAAACAGGCGTAAACAACACACCCAAGGAGGTTGGCATGGTTTTGGCACGCAGGATGGGGAACCTGGGCACAGAGTCAGCCTTCGCCGTACTGGCAAAGGCCAGGGAGCTGGAAGCCCAGGGCAGGGACATCGTCCATTTGGAGATAGGCGAACCTGACTTCGCCACTCCCAAGCACATAAGGGACGCGGTGACACGGGCCATAGAACAGGGCTACACCCATTACGTTCCAGCGCCCGGCCTGGCCGAGGTTCGCCAATCCATAGCCCAAAATGTTGGTCAACGCCGCGACATTGATGTGGACTGGCGCCAGGTAGTCGTGACACCCGGTGCCAAACCAATCATGTTTTTTACCATCTTGGCTCTGGCCCAAAGAGGCAACGATGTCATATATCCCAACCCGGGTTTTCCTGTTTACGAGTCCATGATCCGCTTCTGTGGCGCGCGGCCGGTGCCAATGCCGTTGCTGGAAGAGAACGGCTACCACCCGGACCTCCGGCAACTGGCCGCCCAGATCACAGATCGCACTCGGTTGATCATACTGAACTCTCCCAACAATCCTTGCGGTTCCATACTGACCCAGGACGAAATAGAAGCTATCGCTGCCATGGCAAAGAGGCGACCCAACCTGTACGTCCTAACGGACGAGGTGTACAAAGACATACTCTACGAAGGCAGCCATTTCAGTATCGCTTCCGTTCCTGGCATGACGGACAGGACTATCATCCTGGACGGCCTGTCCAAGTCCTACGCCATGACCGGCTGGCGGTTGGGCTACGGTGTGTTCCCGGATGTGCTCACCGAGCACATCATCAAGCTGGCGGTAAACAGCGTATCCTGCGCCACCGCCTTCTCCCAGCGCGCTATCATAGATGCCCTGGAGGGCCCCCAGGATGACGTTGCCGCCATGAGGGAGGAGTTCCGGGGGCGACGTGGAGTGTTTGTGGAGGGTCTCAACAGCATATCCGGCGTCCGTTGTCCGATGCCGGAGGGGGCTTTCTATGCATTCGCCAACATTGCCGGCACTGGTCTATCCAGTGAACAGTTCGAAGATAGGGCGCTGAAAGAAGCAGGGGTGGCTTGCCTTTCGGGAACAGGCTTTGGCAAGCACGGAAAGGGGTACGTCCGCTTCTCATATGCCAACTCGGTGGAGAATCTGCAAAAGGCAGTTACGCGGTTGAAAGCGTTCGTCTAGAGAGTTGGCTAGTCTGCTAGGAAAGGGGAGCCCAGGTGGGCTAAGCCCCATTGGCGGGGGAATTGGGGGTGTCCCCCAGAAATCTCCGAATTCCCCCTGCCTGGAAGGAAGGGGGACAAAGGGGGATGGTCGAAAGAGTTTTTCCGCGCTCCGTTAGAACCCCCAAGGCAACCCCTCTTTTGACAATACAAATCCATGTGTTACTCTTTTTTATACGTACCTGTTAGCAGTCGTATTACGGAGGTTGGTTATCCATGATAGAACGACCTCAACGAGCCATGGTAATCTTTGCTCATCCTGACGATGAGATAGGATGCGCCGGCACTATAGCAAGCTGGACGCAACAGGGCACTGAGGTGGCTTATGTGGTGTGCACCAATGGCAACAAAGGGACAGAAGAGATGGAGGTCACGCCAGAACACTTGGCGCAGACCCGGGAGCGGGAGCAGCGGAACGCTGCTGCTGCCTTGGGCGTGCAGGAGGTGATATTCCTGGAGCACCCCGATGGCGAGCTGGAGGACAATCGAGAGTTCCGAGGTGAGCTGGTGCGGGAGATCCGGCGGTTCCGCCCCCAGGTAATACTGACCCACGCTCCCATGAACCGCAGCCGCCATGCTCATCGTGACCACAGGATGGTAGGCACTGTCACATTAGACGCCGTGTACCCATACATCAGAGATCCCTGGCACTACTCTGAGCTAACCAAAGCTGGGATTCTGCCTCATAAAGTGGGGGTAGTGCTGCTCTGGGGCAGCGAAAGCCCGGACGAGTTCGTTGACATCAGCAATACGCTGGATATTAAAGTCCAGGCCATGCTGTGTCATAGAAGCCAGTTTGTGGAGCGCCCAAGCCGCGACCCGAACCGGGATTTCGGACAGGGCATGAGAGAGGGAGCGAAGCGGGCTGGTGAGCCGGCTGGCCTGCCTTTTGCGGAGGCTTTTCAGAAGATGGAGTTTCGGATCTAGCAGGGTGTTGTAAAACTCCTTCGACCACCCCCCAGTTCCCCCGTCCCTTCGGCTTCGCTCAGGGTAGGCTCCGGGGCTTTGCCCCTCTGGACTCCCCTTTTTCATCAACCTGCTAAGCCAGGTACACTGACCTGGCCAGCTTCAAAAACATGCCTGGCAATGGTTCGGCCCACCGCATCAGCAATGACCCCAGCAGGCTTCCTATAGCTCCAACGGCTGCGCCCCCCAGGATGTCCAACGGGTAGAACACGCCAGCGTAGACCCTGGCCAGGGAAAAGAGGACAGCGATGGCCAGAAGAGCCACACCTATTTTGCGGTTCCATGTCCATACCGCAAGGGCCACAGCGAAGCCCACGGCAGCCGGGTTGGCCGGAAAAGAGGAGTCCACCGGCTTGTAAAAGAGCAGCGATACATCCAGGGCCTCAAATGGCCGGGGCCGGTACATGAATTGGTTCAACACCTCGACTGCGAGGTCGGCAAAGGCTAATCCCAAGACTGCCGTCATCACACCACGCTGGTTGCGCTCCCGGGCGCCGGGTGTGGAGCCATGAAACCATAGTCCCAGCAGCACCAGTGAAAGCGTCACTGGCACCAGGTAGTCGCTGACAACCCACTGGACAATGGTGTCCAGCCAGGGAAAGTGGCCCACCCAGGAGTTCAGCCAGAGGAGTGCTGTTTCATCCGCCCGTACCAGTGGTCCCAATGGTCTTTTGTCCCCTTGAACAGAAGGCGCAAATAGCTTGAGTTCCGCAGTGCCTCTACACCGTCTCCGGCGGCGTTGGCTCCCATGGACCAGTTGCGCAATGAGGATAAGATAAGTAGCAGGGCCAGCGCCGCCCCCGCGCCCAGGGCAAACAGCACTGCCTGCTCATTTCCGTCAAGCCCCGCTCCTGTATCCGGCAGATTCCTGGGCTCGGATGTGAAAAACCAATCGAACGCCGCCACGGTCAGCGCTCCGCCCAGGAGAACGGATAGGCGGCGGCCCACCAGCAGCAAGCCGTGCAACTTGCTATGCGCTGTGACAGCCAGCAGGACGCCCAGGGCGGCGAGGAAGACAAAAGCCAGGTAGTCCAGGGCAAAATCGGTCATGGCATTTCGGTGAGGCTACTCTCCCTTAGGTTGAACATTGGCCGCTCTGGCAGTTAGCAGCGTGATGAAAGACTCTTCCGACCATCCCCCTAGCCCCCTTTCCTTCGCTACGCTCAAGGACAGGCTCTGGCCAGGAAGGGGGGTGAAAAGTACATCTGGGGGATACCCCCAGACCCACACCAAAGGGGCTTTGCTCCTCTGGATTTTTCTTGTGCAACAACCAGCTAGGCCGAGACAAGCTTGGTGGCAACCTGCGTGCACCAGTGAATGTACTTTGGCACCTTGCCTCGCACCATATCGAAATACATAGTCTGGAGCTGGCGTGTAATAGGACCCATGTTTCCATCCGATATCAGGTGGTTGTCCACGGAACCCACAGGCGTGAGGTGGGCCGCTGTTCCGGTCAGGAACACCTCGTCGGCCAGGTACAGCTCGCTGCGAGGGATGTGGCGCTCCACCACCTGCAAGCCGAACTCGTTGCGAGCTATATCCGACACAGTGTTGCGGGTGATGCCTGGCAAGGCGTTGTCCTCCACCGGCGGTGTTATCAGCTTGCCGCCCCGGTACATGAACAGGTTCTCCCCCGTGCCCTCCGAGACGTAACCGTGCTGGTTTAGCAGGATGGCCTCGTCGAACCCCGCCAGTACCGCTTCGGTCTTGGCCAGAATGCTGTTTACGTAGAGGCCGCTGATCTTCAAATAGGGCGGGATCATTGTGTCTTCCATGCGTCGCCAAGAGGAGGTGCAGCAGCGCGCGGCCGCCTCCAGGTCCATGTACGCACCGAATGGTATGGCCAGCACGCTGAAGCTGCTTGCGAGAGGGTCCAGGTTGAGGATAGCCACTCGCTCCTCGCTCTTGTAGGCGATGGGGCGTATGTAGATGTCCTGAGCGTACCCGCACTTTTCCACCATTTGGGTGGTGATGTCGCACAGCTCTTGTGCGGAATATGGGAGCCGGATGCGCATCACCTTGCACCCTGCCAGAAGGCGATCGTAGTGTTCCCGCATCCGGAAGATGTAGGTGTGTTCGTCCTCGGCGTTCCAGTTGCCGCGGATGCCTTCAAATACGGCGGTGCCATAGTGGAGGGCGTGGGTCATTATTCCTACGGAAGCATCTGCCAGAGGCATGAATTTCCCTTTGTGAAAAACCACCGGTGGCATCGTTGTCTCCTTTGTCCGCGAGAGGGATCAAAGCAATTATATGTTAGTCTGGCTGTCAAGTCACGCCTTTGTACTCCAAGGTGCTGGTTGCTTGGGTGCTCCGCGTTCCGTCAGAGGACTATCTGAAATGCCGTGCATCTCACTACTTCCTCCGTGTCCTTAGCTCCTGCCACACGGCCTCTGGGGAAACGCCGGAGGCGGCCAGCAGCACCAGGGCGTGATAGAAGAGGTCCGCCACCTCCTGGGGCACACGCTCGCTGCCTTCCACAGCAGCAATGGCCGACTCGCCCGCCTCCTCGATGACCTTCTGCGCCACTCGGCCCACGCCTGCCTTTAGAAGCTCCGCGGTGTAGCTGCCCTGGGGCATATCTTGCTGGCGCTCCTTTATGACAGCAAACAACTCCTCCAGCACGCCGGAGCCACGCTCCGCCTCCTGGTACTCCGGCTTTGCGTCCAGCGGGGTGAAGAAACAACTGACGTTGCCGGTGTGGCACGCGGGGCCTTCCGGCTCCACCTGGAGCAGCAGTGTATCGCTATCGCAGTCCACCCACGCCGCCTTGAGGTTCATGAGGTTGCCGGAAGTCTCGCCTTTGTGCCAAAGCTCTTCTCGACTCCTGCTGTAGAACCAGACATGGCCGCTTTCCAAGGTGCGCTTCAATGAGCCGGGGTTCACGTAGCCCACCATGAGCACCGCTTTGGTGTTGATGTCCTGGACTACCGCCGGCACCAGTCCTTGTTGGTCAAGTTTGATTGTCATACGACCATCCCCTTAACCCCCTTTCTTTCGGCCTACTCAGGACAGACACTGGCAGGAAGGGGGGATAAAATAATCT
>SHYF01000013.1 GCA_009692985.1 Dehalococcoidia bacterium | reverse complement strand
GGCTGGTGGTAGTTCCAGGCGCCGCTATTATGCTGCTGGTGTTGGCATTCAATCTTTTTGGCGATTCCTTGCGCGACGTCTGGGATCCGAAACTGCGTGGGCGGTAGGAGTTTCCCTTTCACCAGCGATATGCCACTAACAGGCTGCTGAAAAAAGGGAAGTGCAGCGAGGCAATCTCCAGGGCCTGCCATGACGAGAAGGGGAAGCCGAATGTGTGGGGGTCTTTCACCGAATGGGTTCTCTGATCCCTACATCCACTTTCCCAGATACAACCGCGCCACCTTGTGCCGGCCTGTCGTGCCTGCCCCAAAAGTCTCTAAACTCAGCCCCTACGTTCCCCTCTCCGACGCGGTAAGGTTCCCTGCGCCTTCCTGACTCTTGAGACAACGCCAGGCCTGTCGGGATCCTGAGCAGGCCGCAGGCAAGGGGGTCACGGGGATGGTCGGATGGATTTTCCGCACCCCTGCTAATGGGCGGATTTGGCGCCTTTTGTGCGCATAGGTGCTGCCCTCTCTTTGGTCCGGCTGACACCCATGCGGCGGGCCAGGACAACCTTGGCAATGTTGAGGCTTCCCGCCCGGTGTGATATGGCAAGGGCGTTGCGCATGCGGATTTCCTGCAGGCCACCGTGAGGAGCCAGGGGGTCCGTTGTCCCTAGCAGGCTGTAGGGCCCCATTACTTCCCTAAATCTTGCCTCATGGCGTATACCGTACAGCTTGTCGAACAAGTGACTCAAGGCTCCCTCGTGCGCCGGCTCCGAGCCGCTTTGATGGATCCAATAGGCCCGTTGGGAGAAAAGCTTGTCCACGTGGCCGTCTATATAAGCCTCCGTGGTTGATTGCCCTGCCAGGGGATAGCTGCCCAAGGAGCGTCCGTTTACCTTGGTCTCTCGCGCGTAGGTGATAAGGCTCTCCACCGACCGGTTTGGGGCAAGGCTTCCGCCGCCGCCCCCATCGCCTCCGTGTTCCTGCTCAAGTTGCGTGCTTAGAACCTGCCATCCCTGGTGGTCCCCGCCGATGAGGTGGTTTCCTGGCACACGAACGTTGGTCAGAAAGATGGTGTGAGAGTGCGTATTGCCGACCACCAGGTTCATGGGCCTGATCTCCACACCTGGCTGGTCTGCGGGAATAAGGAAGTAGCCAAGGTTCCTGTGGCGAGGCGCGTCGCGGTCCGTTTGCATTGGGCCGCAAAGGTAGTCGGGGCGAGCCCCCCTACCGCTGATGAAAACGTTCGACCCGTTGAGGATCCAGTCATCTCCGTCGCGCACTGCCTTGCTCTCGTAGCTAGCCAGGTCAGAGCCGGAATGGGGCTCTGTTAGTTTCTGCCAGGTGGTCACCTTCGCGGTCAAAATAGGAACAAGGAACTTCTGTTTCTGCTCTTCACTTCCCCAGACCATGATGGATTCAGGCGTCCGCCGATCGCTCATGTTAGAGCAGGCCCGTGCTTCTCGGAGCTCCTGCACTATCACAGCTTCGTGCGCCCCGGTGAGACCTCCGCCACCGTACTCTTTGGGGTAGGTGGGGTTCAACCACCCTTTCTTCGCCAGCTGCTGGTGCTTCTCTCTCCAGTAGCTGTACATCTCTCCAGTGAAATCATCCTCATCAACTGGTTCCTTCATTCTTTCGTCAATGTTCTCTTCCAGCCAAGTGCGAACCTCCTGGCGGAACTGCTCCATCTCTGTGGTAGGGGGTGTCATATTGAAGTCCATAGCTACCTTCCTTTCCGCGGTGTTACACACGCCGAGCAGTCATTGCTGTTGCCGATGATGCCACCGTCCGTGAATCTGCGTCCGTTCCTGCCGGAACTGAGTGGCATTGCGCGAACCAACTCTGCCCGATCTCAGTGCCTAGCCGTTACGGCAACGTCTAGGCTCGGGACACAGCGACGAGTCCGCCGCGAGAGCCTTGCCGATATATGGAGGCCCATTGTTGAGGAACGCGCCTCCATATTAGATGTGGACAGTTACCGACCGTACCCCCCAATTTGCCCAGCTTACGCCGCCAGTACGGCCTTGGCGATTATTTTCCTGTGCTCAAATGTAGTGCCGAATCTCATCATCCAAGCGGAAGCCCGGCGAAACCAGAGGTTTAGGTCAAACTCTTTGATCTGTGCTATGCCACCGTGAATGTGGTTGGCATTGCGAAGGACCATCTGACACCTTTCATTACATACGGCCTTCGCTGTCGACACCTCTTTGGTGGCTGGCAGGCCCTCGCTCAGCCTCCACAAAGCTTCAAAGGTCAACATTTCAGTGCCGTCCACCCAGATCACCATGTCGGCGCATAGGTGTTGGTTGGCCTGAAAAGACCCCAGCGGACGACCAAAGACGATGCGTTTCTTGGAAAAGTCAATTGCCATCTCCATCGCCTTGCGGGAGGCGCCAACGATTTGGGCACAAATCAGAGCAGTTGCCCTCTCCAGCATCCGCTCAACAATGGGCCAACCCTTGTTCAATCCACCCACCAGATTGGCTTTAGGTACTTTGACACGGTCAAACACCACCCGGCTTTGCTTTTCCCCGCCAAGGGTGGGCAGAAGTACGTGAGATACTCCAGGACTCTTGGTGTCTACAATGAATAGAGAAATCCCTTCGCCCACTACAGATCCCGGGGCGGTCCGACATGCCACCAGGCACTGGTCAGATGCATTGAAGTTTTCTACAAACAGCTTGGACCCGCTTATGACATAGTGGTCCCCCTCAGCCTTGGCCGTAGTAGCAACGTCTTCGGGGTTCAGGCGTGGATCCCGCTCTGTTACCGCCCAGGTCATAATGAGGTTCCCACTGCTCACCTGAGGCAGGATTCGTTGGCACTGCTGCCTGTCTCCGGCATCCGCTATGGTCAGGGCCGCCACCAGAGTTGAATGAAGTGGCAGCGGGGCAACGGCGCGTCCCACCGCTTCCAACAACAAACCCAAGGTGAGCAGTGACGCACCTTCTCCGCCATACTGCTTTGGCAGGGCCAGGCCTATGAACCCCATCTCCGCCGTTTTGCGCCACAAATCTGGCGGATAGCCCAGATCGTCTGTCTCCATCGCGCGCACCAGTTTGGGGGGACACTCGCTCTCGAAGAACTCGCGGGTGGCCTTACGCAGCATCTCCTCTTCCTCGTTTAGCAATACGTCCAAGATACCCCTCCTTACGGAGTACCGAGTTGGGATGTCTCCACGGGGCGCACACCCCCGGACTGCCGGAGCGCAGCCCGGACAAAGGCGGCTATCTACTCCATACGCTGCGAAATCTTGCGATGCCTATCCGCGCGGAAGGCCGAGACCGCGCCTTGCTATGGCGTCCCTCATGACCTCCACTCCTCCGTGAGCAAAGGTAGAGACCATAGCCCCAACAAAGTGTCTGGCGAATTCGCCCTTTTCGGGGGCAAACTCAGACCCTTCCCACAATTGACCATAGGGGCCCAGGATTTGGGCAGTCAATTCCGATGACCTGACGCCGAATTCAGGCCCCCACACCTTCTCTGCTGAGTTCTCATAAGTTGCAGTCACTCCTCTCCTCGACAAAGAGAGGCTGCGCAAGGTGAATACCCGGGCTATTTGAGCATCACAGTACAGCTCCGCTAGAGAATCCTGTACGGCAGGATCATCGGCCAAAGAGCGCCATTCAGTTTTCTGTTCTTTTATAAAGTCAACGATGTCTTCATACGCCCTTACATACCCCATGTAGCGACCAGCACCGACTCTTCCCAGATTCAAGCCCATGGACCCAACGTACCAGCCCATGTTCTTCTCTCCCAGCAGCGCCGTCTTGGGCACTCTCACGTCGTCAAAAAATACCTCGTTGGTTCTGCCGCCCCCCAGTGTCCACAAGGGACGCACGGTGATTCCCGGGGTGTTCAATGGCACAAGAAGGAGCGAAATCCCCTTGTGCTTAGGGACGTTGGGATCTGTCCGAGCCATCATATAGATGTGGCTGGCCCAATGGGCATTGGAGGTAAACACCTTCTGTCCGTTTATGACAAAGTCATCGCCGTCCTCCACTGCACTTGTCTTCAGAGAGGCCAAGTCTGTGCCCGCGCTGGGTTCCGTGTATCCCAGGGCAAAGTGGATCTCGCCTTTGATCAGGCCGGATATGAAGTATTTCTTCTGCTCTTCCGTGCCCACTGCCATTATCACTGGAGCCTGCTCCAGGATGTTGTTCATCACTAGAGGAAGGTTTTCTCTGCAGAACTCTTCCTCGAAAACATACTGGTTGATTTTGTCCGCCCCTAGACCACCGTACTCCTTGGGCCAGCTCATTCCTATCCACCCTTTTGCCCCTAGCTTGTGGAGTAGCTCTCCCATCAAAGGGCCAGGGCCCGATTCGCGCCTGTCCTCCAACTCCAGACGGAGCTCAGGCGTCACGGTATCCGCAATGAACTGGCGAACCTCTTGCCGAAACGCTTCGTTCTCAGGTGCGTATCCAAAATCCATGGTGCTCTACCTCTTATCGTGCTACTCGCAACTTCGGCCTGTTATCCTTCCAGAACGCACTCGATGCAAACCGTGCCCCGGATGCCCACGGGCGCAATTTTGTTTGCTCCTACCGCCGCATTATAGGGAAGCTGCCTTGAAAAGAAAAGCCACAACCCCAAGGACACTCCGGACTTGACGAAACGACATTGTTCAATACTACCAGGCGAACGCTTTCTGCTCGTTCCATAGCTTCACATCCCTCTACCGTCCCCTAAGGCGTGGGTCCCACACATCCCGAAGTGAATCGCCCAGGAGGTTGAAGCCCAATACCAACCAGGTGATGCCCAACTCCGGTACAATGACCATCCACGGAGCAGACACAGCATATGTGGCCACACTGCTGGCCAACATTCGTCCCCAGGATGCATGTGGTGGCGGTACTCCCAGTCCCAGGAAGCTAAGCGTGGCTTCGGTGAGAATAGCCCCTCCCAGGAGGCTGCTGACTATGATCAGATAAGGCGCCGTGACATTGGGCAGGACGTGGCGGAACATGACATGCAAGGGTGAGGCGCCAACCGTTCGCGCGTGCCTCTATGTAAACGTTTTCCTTAATGGATAGCACCGTGCCCCGTACCACCCGCAATGTTCGAGGTACGTAGAGGATGGCCAGGGCAACTATTACCTTATCTACCCCCGGCCCCAAAGTAGCCATCAGGGCCAGGGCCAGGAGCAGCCCTGGAATAGACAACATCATCTCCACAATTCGCTGGGCAATAACATCAATGCCCCCTCCCAGATACCCGGTAACGACACCCAGGACAGCCCCAGCGTTGCGCCCGTGAACACAGCAATGAAACCCACCTGCAGGGATATGCGCGCGCCATAGACCATGCGTGTCCACAGGTCTCTGCCAAAGTCATCGGTGCCTAACCAGTGAGACGTGCTAGGGCCGGTTAGCCGTGCCGTGTAGTCCTCCAAGTTGGGGTCTCTGTTGGTTACTACCGGGGCGAATACGGCAAGTAGGACGACCGCGACCACCATGATAAGGCCGGCGGCCCCCAGGGGCTGCTTCCTCGCAAACCCCAGGGCCTCTCTGGCCAGACGAAACCGAGGTCATGGCCTTGGGAGTGCTATGTTTGCTGCTTGTTGGCCTTGCACGTCTAGATTCTGCCTATCACGTCTGACTTATGCGTGGGTCCAGTCATCCGTACAACAGGTCTACCGCCAGGTTTATGGCAATGAAGATCAGGGCGAACAACAAGACCAACGCCTGGACTACAGTGTAGTCACGGGATGTGATCGACCCCAAAAGATAGGACCCAATTCCGGGGATAGCGAAAACGGATTCCATAACCACCGTCCCCGCCAGAAGGGCACCCACCGAGAGGCTCACTATTGTTACCACTGGTATCATGGCGTTTTTCATGGCGTGACGAACTATGATCGTTTGCTCGGCTAGACCCTTGGCCCGAGCTGTGCGTATATAGTCCTCGCGCAGCACTTCCAGCATGGTGGACATGGTCATACGAGCAACGAGGGCCATCAAGTGCGATCCGAGAATGGCAGATGGGAAAATGAACTGTATCAGGGTTGCTGCGGGTGCATTCCCAAACAGGTTATGGCCCAAAGGGGGGCTCCAATTGAAGAATCTCAGGCCAACCAGTAGTACCATCAAACCCAACCAAAAGCTGGGAAAGGCTAGGAATGCGATCGCCATGAACCTGGACACGTTATCGGCCCAGGAGCCGTGTTTCAAAGCTGAGATGATGCCTAAAGGCAGGCCAGCCACAAACCCTATGATGACGGCCATAATAGCCAGTTGCGCCGTCAATGGCATACGGCGTCCTATCTCTTCCACGATAGGGCGACCAGTCTTCATTGATTTGCCCAGGTCTCCGCGTGCGACACCGCCCAGCCAACTCACATACTGGACTACCAGCGGCCTGTCCAGGCCCAACTCGCCACGGAGCAGTGCCAAAGATTGTGGATCACACCTTCTACCATTGCGGACAACTCTTGTCAACACAGTGTCGTACGCCACGCCTGGGAGCCGCTTGTGTAACGATTATCGTCTGGCATATCGTCGCTGAGTTACGTTTGCATTAACCCAACCCATTGATATCGCCTGCGGCATCGCGTCCTGGGCAGGGGCGCTCAGCTTGATGCTCTTCAGCGGGCCAGGTTGTTAAGGCGAGCGCCATTAACGACCTTTGAAATTGGGTTTCCTACGGTTCTCTGAAAACGCCCTGGGCCCTTCCTTGGAGTCCTCTGTTGTCCTGCAGATGGTTTGTGCCAGGCCCAATTCGTGGAAGTGGTCGAGGATGTCCTGATCCAGAGAACTGCGAATGAGGCCTTTAGCGAACCGCGCGGAAACAGGAGCGGCCCCTTCGGCTATATCCCTGGCCATGGCGTACGTGAAGCTCTCTAGCTGGTCGTGGGGAACCACGTGGTTGGCCCATCCAAACTCCTTGAGCTCCGCAGCTGAGTACAGTTTCCCGGTGAACACCATCTCCATAGCCTTGGATGCCCCTACTATCCGTGCCAGAGGAAAGTATCCACCATCGGCGGATAGAAGCCCAAGCCTCACATGGTTTATTGTTCCCCTGGCCAGCTCTGACACTATACGAATGTCTGCCATAGACGCCAGGTCAAAGCCTCCGCCTGCCGCAGCGCCGTTGACCATGGCAATATAAGGTTTTTCCAAATATTGAGTCGTATAGACACAAACCCGCCCTGCGCCGCGGGACACCACTCCACGAGTAGACTCGGCTAGAGACGGAGGCTCTTGAACCACCGGTGGACCTGCCTCCGCTTTCCGCCCGAGATCCATGCCACTACAAAAACCGCGTCCTGCCCCGGTGAGAACCAACACCCGCACGTCGTCGTCCTCCTGACTAGCCACAAGTGCTTCGTAAAGTCCTTCGAGCATCTCGCCGCTCATGGCATTGAGCCGGTCCGGTCGGTTAAAGGTGATTGTGGCTACATGGTCTTCCACTTTGTAGAGTAGATACTGGTTTCCCACTGTCATCGCAATTCTCCTTTCAACTGCTGGTACTAGAAATTTCCAGAACTTTCCGAGTTCTACGGCTGTTTGTGCCTCCCCAACTGCAATCTGATCCCACAATTCTACATTCAGGCATCAGCCAATAGCGTCAGCGCCCTAACCATAGCTCTTGCCGCTTTCTAGAATCGCATCAAAATCGGTATCGTAGCCCCTCAACACCCCCCGTTCCACCAATAGATTCATTGGGGTAACTTCACGAGGTTTTGCTTTCCTGGCCCCCAGAGGAATTGTCCCGATGATGTCTCGTTTCTCCCATTCTCGCACCGTGTCCTGATTCATCCCCAATAGGTCCTTTAGCACCGGCCAGTTGTCTTCGCCCAGTTCAGCAGCTGGTATCGGGTTCGGGAGGCGGGCTCCGTCAAACATATAGGGCAAGCCAGGGTATACCTTCTTGCCCAGATGGGGATTTTTGTGTACCACCTGCGCAAAGTAGTCTCGGGATCGAAGATGCGCGTTCAACAAGACATCTTTGTTGTTAAGAACGGCTCCCGCAGCTATCCCATTCTGCTGCAACTCGTGCATAGCTTGTACCTTGTCTCGCTTCTGTGTCCACTCCGCTATGTACCTGTCAATCTCGTCATGTCGTTGCCACCGTTGCTCCTTGGTCTGCAAACCAGGGTCGGCAGCCATGTCCTTCCTGCCTATGAGGTTGCACAACACCTTCCACTCCGCATCGGAGCTTATGGAGAGTGTTACCCACTGGTCATCCCCCAGGCACCGGTAGCAGCCCTGCGGCACCAGGTTGCGGTCTCTGTTGCCCAGGCGCTCTCCTTCCCGGCCATTGAGGACGTAGTCCATGATAGCCTCAGCTACAAAGTGCCCTGCCTCGTACATGCTGGCGTCTATCCACTGGCCTTTACCTGTAACATTGCGATATGAAAGGGCCGCAAGGGTAGCGAACAGAGCGTGGACAGCGGTGATGTCGTCGGGGAGGGGCATGCCGCCTCGGGCAGGAGGGCCTCCCAAATAACCAGTGACCCAAGCACAACCCGTGGCGACCTCGATGCCCATGCCCATGGTGGCATAGTCCCGGTAGGTGCCTGTGTGACCATAGCCCGTAACTGACAGCATGATCAGGTCAGGCTTTATTTTGACCAGGTCATCATACCCCAATCCGAAGCCCTTCATTACCCTTGGCGTAAAGTTCTCCAGCACAACGTCTGAGATGCTGACCAACTCCTTAAAGGCTTCTTTGCCCTCGTCCGTACGGAAGTCCAGGGTAATGTTCCGCTTGCCTAGATTAACATCATTGTGGGACCCGGACTCATTCCAATACTGCTGAGCGGGTTCACGCCCTGGATCAGGGCCCCTACCAGCGCCACGCAGGTTGCACGGCCGTACCAGGCTCTCAATCTTGATGACTTCCGCCCCAAGCAATGCCAACAGTTTGCCCGCGGCTGGGCCAGCCACAGCAGCCGCAGGCTCCAACACCCGGACACCATGTAACGGAAGCCTGTGGCTTGCTTGCTGGGTCTCGCTTCTGCTCGGGGTTGGACGGCGGCCACTCCAGTTCTCCACCTCGGCCCTGACCTCTGAGCTGTGCTCACCCAGGTCAGGCGCGTGTCGCCTAATATTGTAAGGCGTCCTGGACATTTTGAAGGGCGCTCCAGGGAGCTTCACCGCCCTGGCCAGCGGGTGGTCTATTTCAACAAAGTAGCCCCGCTCATTAAGATGCGGGCACTCCAAGAGGTCCTTAATTGATTGCACCACAGCAAAATGAAATCGTTTCTCCTGGGCCGTACGAACTAGCTCATATCTGCGCTGCTTCTTGAAGTTGCGTGCAAGGATTGCGTCTATCTGCTGGCCATGGGCCTCGCGGCCGGCAGGCGTCGAAAACTCCGGGTCAAGTAGCGCAGGCTCCTCAAGCAGCCTTCCCAGATCTTGCCAAGTAGCGCCCGTCCCTGTGCCAGGGATAGCATATCCGTCAGATGTCTCTATAGGTTGGACGTGTCCACCAAAGGAGAGGCCCGATTTGGGAGCTCGCCGCGTGATCTCACCCGCATAAACGTAGGGCATCAATTGATGAATGAACCCAGTCACCAGGCACTCCATCGAAGAAACATCGATGTGTTGTCCCTGCCCTGTGGCCTGAGTAGCAAAGACACCTGCTAGAGTCGCCACAGCCGCGTACTGCCCGGCCCTGAAAGCCGCCTGGTGAAGGCCGCGCTTCAAGGGCTCCCTATCGTACATTCCGGAAATCGACATGAGCCCCGTAATGGCATTTGCCACTATGTCCGTGGCGCGGTAGTCCCGATACGGCCCATCCTGGCCGAAGTCGGAGATCGAAGTCATCACCAACGAAGGATTCGCCCCCTTCAAGCTTTCGTATCCCAGCCCGAGGGACGACATCACTCCGGGTGAAAAGTTCTCCACCACAACATCGCTTTGGGAAATCAGTTTCTTCAAAACCGCCAGGTCTGCGCCCTTTTTGAGGTCCAGCGCAATGCTCCGCTTGTTCGTGTTGAGATACCAGAACAGGCCGCTACGCTCCTTCCCAGGTATGTCCCCAAGGAATGGGCCCCAGTCCCGGGTAACATCCCCCTCCATCGGCTTTTCCACCTTGATGACGTTGGCCCCCATGTCGGCCAGGAGTTTAGTACAATACGGTCCCGCTATAAAGCCGGTTAGATCGACGACCTTCAAATGTCCCAGAGCTAACTCCTGTGCCATCCTTGTTCCTCCATTGATATCAGGCTCCGTGGGCCAGCCGCCGCGCTTAGGAGAATTACCGCCAGCCGCTCTAGCCAACTGTTTGATAAGTCAAGAGCGTACCTGTACCGCCAGGCGGGCACCAAAACGGGAAAGCTGACTAACCCAAACATAATCTGTCACTTGTCGCTTTCGAAGACCGATTATAACCCAGGCGCAGGGGAATGCAAGTCGCGGAAAAGTACAGGGATGGTGGCCTTTACAAATGCTAGCCACGGTCAAATAATAGCAGAAGCCTACAGGTTACTCTTCTTCTCGCTTTTAGCTGGTTTCCTACTCGAACTCTTGACGGTGTTGTATCGGAGTATTCTATCTGGATTAGATATGTTGGGGGATCGTGCGTGAAGGAAAGGAGAGGTGTCTGATGAACATGGCTAATGGGTTCCGGCTTAAGTTTTCAGGTAGCGTTCTACTGGCAGTGAGTCTGCTGCTGGCGGTGGCCTGCGGTACTGCTGAGGCGCCCGTTCCCACCCCTACCAGAGTCCCCGCACCGACCCAAGCGGCGCCTGTACCCACCGCAACGGCGACTCGAGCGGCAGCACCTGGGCCCATCGCAACGCCGACACCCACTGCGACGGCAATCCCTGCTCCTAAGCCACCCTCTCCAGCGCCGTCAGCACAGGTCAAGAGGGGCGGTGTTTTGAGGGATTCCACTGCCTCGGACCCCTCATCTTTTGATCCCCACCTCGTTTCGATCGCCGCAGACATTCCGGCCAATGGGAACCTTTACAGCTACCTGTTGCTCAACACCAAAGGATATGAGTTGGTGTGCGACCTGTGCACCACTTGGTCCCTTGAAGCCGGTGGCAAGGATATGGTTTTCAACCTGGTCAAGAATGCCACCTGACACGCAAGCGAGGGCTTGCTTCATAAGCTCAGGCCCTCATCTCAAGGTCTTTGCCCCCATCGGCACCTGTTGAGGCATCTCTTTACGGAGAGTTCCTTGTAGCCTCTGGTTCAGTCACTCAAGGATGACCCCGAGGCAAGGGTAAGGGTGTTCGAGCCTGAATAAAATGGGCAGGGGTTCCCATTGGAGCCCCTGCGAGATTCTGGGATGGTGGAGACGGGGGAGAGTAGGACTCGCCCTGAATAGCGATGCTGTGTTGCTGGCGACAGCGTAACGGGGAGTTCAGCGTAGTCGACGAAGGTGGCCAGAGAAGAACGTTCGAATTGTGCCCATTTGAGCAGGACCTCTCTGCTCCCTATCCTCACCGGACTGTCACATCTCCTCCGACTGCCTGAATGACTAATGCATTTCCTTTCTCATCGTCACCATGGCCCAAAGTGAAACTGCTGAGGCCAGGTGACAGGGAATACTACCCCCAGAGGTTCCCACCTCTCCAATTCACCGGCGTCGTCTTCTCTCAGCCAGGCACCGGAGATAACCTGCAAGCCTCCCAGATTGACAAGATCAAATAATCGGACGATTGCGGTGGGCCAAAGGTGCATGGCATGGAAGCCGTGATACAATGCCGCAAAAGTATAGGTGGCGGGATAATAATGGGACGGCAGAGCCTGTTGGCGGCGTTGGCCGCCGTTGGGAACATGGTCCTGGTTGCAGCGATCGGCATCCTCCCCGTGGCCCAGGCCGACGATCCTGCGGCGCAGGAGGCCGAGTTCCAAGCCGTGTCCACAGCCTTCGCCGCCATGATGGTCGGGAACGGCCTCTCCGTCATCCCCGTCCGGTACGCCGGCAACGACGCCCCATGCGTGACCGGTACCCAGAACATGACCAAGTATCCAGACGCCACATCTACCCTGGCCCATAAGCAGGCCCAGTTGGGGGTCAGCCCCGCATTTGCAGTGGGCGACAAGCTTGGCTACACCCTCTACGCCCACGACATGACCGGCGGTGGGGTGTTGCGTCAAAGGGATGGTTTCTGAGCGACCACATTGGGAAGTGCTTCAAGCCGTCTATGTGAATACCCAGGAGGATCGCCGGACCGTTGCCATCGCATCCAAGCTTGCCCTATGGCCCTGGCTGTTTTGCCTGAGTCAGGCTTTGAACAGGGCGATTCCGCAACTACCTTCCTAACGCTAGCCCTTAGACAAAATAGGAAGAGGTTCAAAACTCCCTCCCAGGATATCCTGACTCGGTACGCCCAACCAGTTCTCGAGAGCAGAGGCGTAGGCAGACCTGAAGTCTACAGTAAACCGGAGATTCCCATTATCGAGGCTCTCCAAGCTCGGCCTTTGTCCATAGAGGCCACCCTTCACGGGCGTCCCTAAGAAAAACAAGGGCGCGGCGCTGCCGTGATCCGTGCCCTGGCTTCCGTTACCTTTGACCCGTCTCCCAAACTCGGACCACGTCATGATCAGCACCTTGGAGTCTAACGCTTGGGCCTTCAGATCTGAATAGAAAGCGTGGAGAGAAGTAGAAAGGTAGCCGAGCTGACGGGACTGGTCCGCGACTTGGTCGGCATGCGTATCAAAGCCGCCAATAGAGACATGGCATATCTTCACACCTGTATTGTAGGCGATTGCCTCAGCGACAATTTGCAATGCTGACGATAGCGGGTTAGAGGGGTATTGGACTGCTGGCTTGTAAAGCGCGTGTGCTTTTTGGAGGATGGCAGTGCTTGTTTCCGCAGCTTGGATGGTTCTTTCCAGCAGCGCTCCATACGATGGGATGACGTTGCCCTGGCGGTAAAGCTCCAGAAGCGAACTGTGCCGAGTGGCGGAAAGAGCGGGCGCAGAAGTATCGTCTAGGAACTTGTATGTACTCAAGCTATCTACTGAAGGTACAGCGATACTGGGCGTTTGGAGAGAGGTGGGAAGTGAACGCCCTATGGCAAGGCCCAAAAATGGAGCCTCGTGCTGGCCCTGATATTTCTCACAGTAGCGACCTAGCCAGCCATCGTTCAACTTGTGCTTAGGATCGCCGGTTTGCCAAACGTCCATGGATACGAAATGGGAATAGTTCTGACTGGGATAGCCCACCCCTTCTACGATAGCTAGAATCCCTTGGTCCCAAAGTTCCTTCATTTCTAGCAGGCTTGGATTTAACCCCGTGTTGGCGTCCAATGGCAGAGTATTTTTCTGGCCGATGCTGATGGTTGGTCTGGCATCGTAGTAGCGTCCGTCCATGATTGGAATCACGGTATTCAGGCCATCATTACCTCCAGCCATCTGCACCACGACCAAAATCCTCCCATCGTCTATCGGCGCTCCTCTCACCCGCTCCTGTTGCAGAGTAAGCAAGGCTTTTTGAAACACGTTAGGCAGCAATGCCGTGGCGCCCAGCAATGTGACACCTGTCTTCAGGAAGTCCCTACGCGTGATGTCCATATGCTCCTCCCTTAGGCCAGTTGGAAGTCAGGAGAACCCAAGACTAGATAGGCTATCGCCCTGGCAGCCGCATCCGGCGTAGCAATTCGAGCTACATCGTCACTGTATGTATTCATGACAGCGCTCTCGGAAGGGGCTATGTTGCCATCAAGCAGGTGGTTAATGAAATAGTCTAGGACTTCCTTAGGTGTGGGGTTCCCCTTGGTAATCATCCCGCGCGGATCAAAGTTTTTCCGGTTGGTGGCAACAAGATTGGCAAAGTTGACCCGTTCCAAGAGTGTGACGCTGTTGATCCAGGCTGGCCCTCCCGGCCAACCGGCGACGCTGGGCGGGTCAAACAGGGTCTGTCCCATGCGTGCGAGCAAGTTAGGGAGTGTGTTGCCATCTGTGGTGATAGAGAGGGTGCGAAGAGTGCCTACCACGAACTCCGCAGGGCTCTTAATACGAGACCGGTATGCGTTTGGAGCGAAGAAGGCTTCCGATGTAAGGAGTGCACGCATGACCGCTTTGGTGCTGTAGCCGTTGTCTACAAAAGTGGTATGTAGTGTGGCTAGGATGGTAGGCTCCGGAGGATCGTAGGCAAAGAACCGGAAAAGTTTCCCACAGATGTAGTCAGCCGCGGCTGGCTGCCGCACGATGATATCAATAATGTCATCGCCTGTGAACGGCCCAGACTGACCAAGGAACTGCTTCACCCCGTCGTCATGCTGGGCAGCGTTAAACGTGAACCCAGTGCTACCCAAGGACCAGCCAGTGAAGGCGCGGGCCGACTCCCGAACATCCTGCTCGGTGTAGTTGCCCACGCCCATGCTGAATAATTCCATGAGCTCACGGGCGAAGTTCTCGTTGGGGGCGGATTTCTTATTGCTCTGGCTGTCCAGCCAGATGAGCATTGCAGGGTCTCTGGAAACCGCCTTCAGCAGCACAGGGAAGCTACCTAATGCCTGCTGGCGAAACAGTTGATTTTGTTTCCACATATATTCAGCACGGCTGACCCGGCTGACTCCACTGGTCAGAAGGCCGTGCCAGAAGAGGGTCATTTTTTCCCGCACTGGCCGTTTGGAATAGACCATGCGCAGGAGCCACCAGCGTTGCAGGTCCCCGGTCTTGGTGAGGTCGAAATTCAGCGACTGGAGTTTGGCTTCAAGTGCGCTATCGTCTACATGTTCGTAGTCCAGGAGGTAATCCACTGTGCCAGCAAGGCCCATTGCTTCATATTGATTCAACTCTTCTTCACTTGCGCCGAAGCCGGCGCGCCTAAGCAAATGGGCGATACGCGCCCTCTCTGAGCGCAGGAGTGGGGTAGCCGTAGGAGTGGGAGTCGAGGTAGCGGTGGCAGTTGCTGTCGCTGTTGGCGTAGGGGTGGGAACGGGCAGGGGTGTGACGGTCGCCGTCGGCGTGGGTGGATGGCCATCTGATCCTATTGGTGAAGTGGGGGTAGGGCCGGTAAATGTGGGTGCAGCCTGCGGGGTCACCAGTCCCGCATTTTCGCATGCTTCGAGTAACCCACCTAGGGCCACCACTGCCGCCAGCGAGCCGGCAGCCTTCAAGAAAGCCAGGCGGCCTTGGTTAATCTCTGGATCAGCACTCGCGGGCTTGGTTTCTGGATCCTGAGTTGGAATTCCATTCACCATATCATGCCTCACCTAGGATGCCAATGTGTTTTGTACGACGCCTAGAGAGTATGAGCACTAGTGGCTCGCAATTTGGCTCTTGTCTTATAAACAACCGCTACTGAAGCACTCTGATGCTTCCAATCATATACTCATGCACTTTGCAGAAATAAAAATAGTTGCCTGTCTTATTGAAAACATGTACCCCACTCTGGCCAGGCATCAGCAACCCTGTATCCCACTGTTCGCCATCTTGTTGGTAAGTTGCCGAATGAACGTTTTCGCCGGCGTTCACCCAAACCACCTTCGTTCCCTTCACGACTACGATAGCAGAGTCCTGAAAGAAATCGTCCACAATCGTCAGTGAAACTATTGGAGAAGGGTATGGGGTGTATGTGGGAAGTGGAGTGTAGGTAGGATAGGGTGTAGGCGTGTACTTGCCTTCGCGGCATGAGACTATTAGAAGGCAAGCCAGCGCACTCACCATCGGGCCCAACGCCGACCTTTTCCAATCATATTGGCGTCTCCTGTGACGCGTTGGTATCTGGGTATAAAGGCGCCGTTGAAGTCGACAAATGTGCATGGCGTGTTGAGACAACTAGGGAAAACGGCGTTTCGCCGTTGGCTGAGATGAAAGCCCTCGCTAGTAGGTTAAACTGCTTAAAATAGGAGCAAGAAAACGACGCCAAGCGTTAATAGTTTAGCACTCAGACTTCCCAACATGTTTACCTTCAGCCTTTACCTCTGGCTCAAACTTCAGAGTTTCACATCTCTCTTGGCACATCTACTATACTGAGCCTGAAACCTGAAAGCGGCATCACCCTGGCTGTTCTGCCTGAGTTGGGCTTTGAACAGGGCGATGCCGCTACTCCGTGTTTCTGGTGGAGACGGGGGAGAGTTGAACTCCCCGTCCAAAAGACGCTCGACTGGAATGTGCTACAGGCTTGTCCGGCGCTTATTTTCTCGCTGGCCCGCCTCACCGCCGGCCAAGAGGCTTGTCAGCCAGCCGATGGACCACTTAGGCCTGCCCGCATCGGCGTTAGGGCAGACCGCACCCCGAATTCATTGCGCCTGCTCCACGTCCTCGGGGCGAGACGAGGGCAAACGTAGCCGCTTTAGGCGGCTAGGGCGAGTTGTGGCTCGCGAGTTACTTTTTTGCCGCCTGTTTTACGAGGTGTGACGGCACCTCGGCCTGCAATTCCGCCGAACCATCCTCTGTCGAAACCACGCGTCCCCATATGTTTGCATTATAACAGATATGCGGGGCACCGCGTGTAGGCGGATGACAGCATACACTCCCACGTGTACCAAGGCGCCTACTGATCTAAAGCGCGCCCCCGGACGTACCGCTGCATTTCGCGCTCGGCATCCCTGCGGGCAATGACCTGTCGTTTCTCGTACTGCCTGCGGCCCTTGGCCAAGCCCAACTCCACCTTGGCCACGTGGTGCTTTATGTAAAGTCGCAAGGGCACTATGGTCAGCCCTTTCTGCGCCGCCGAGCCTGCCAGCCTCGCCATCTGGTCACGGTGCATTAGCAGCTTCCTTGGCCTAGTGGGTTCGTGATTGTAGATGCCACCCTGAGGATAGTGGGCGATATGAGCCCCCACAAGCCAAAGCTCACCCCCATCGGGACGGGCGTAGGCATCCTGGAGGTTGGCGCGGCCTGCGCGAATTGACTTAATCTCTGTGCCGGTGAGCACAAGCCCGGCCTCTATCCTCTCCAAGATGTCATAGTCATGCAGTGCCTTGCGGTTCAAGGCAACAACCTTGAAGACATCGCCGCTGGGCGTAGTCCGGGTTGGCGCTGGCATAATCGGCGCCCCTAACCCGCCGTGGAGGGCGACTTTTTCTTCAGGTACTGTATGGCACTGTACAGCTGCCAGTCGAAGCTGGACCCCAGAGGTATGCGCAGGTCCATTGGTACCTCTATATCTGGGGTAAGGCCCTCTCCTTCAATCAGGCGACCGTCTGGGCTATACCAGAGTGCCGACGTCATGTAGACCCCGGAGCCATCCTTCAGCCTTCTGAACTCATTCACGCTGCCTTTGCCATAGGTCTTGGCGCCAATTAGGACAGCCCTGTGGTGGTCCTGGAGGGTTCCGCCCAGAATCTCGCTGGCGCTGGCGCTGGCCTGGTCCGCCAGCACGACCATAGGTATCTTGGTGGCTACGCCCCCTTTTTGCACCGGCATATCCGTACGTTTCCCGCGGCCGTCCACCTGGTATAGCACAAGGCCATCTTCTACGAACTGACTGGCCACTGAAACAGTGGTATTCAGCAAGCCTCCCGGGTTCCGCCTCAAATCCAGGATCAACCCGTCAGCCTTCTGCGCCACTATCTCCTTGAGCGCATTCTCCACATCTTCGTCAGTGTCGTCCAGGAAGTCCGTTATCCTTAGATAG
>SHYF01000012.1 GCA_009692985.1 Dehalococcoidia bacterium | reverse complement strand
GGCTCCACCTCCTGCGCCTGCTGGCGTAGCTCAGGCCACTGGAGCAGCAATGCCAGCAAGTGCTCCTCCAGAGTGTCGCGGTGCTCCTCCTCAAACGGCGCGGTAGAAGCGGTGGGAGCGGACGCGCGGCCCCTGCGAGGCACAGCGACGCTCCGTGGCCGGCCCAGGCTGGCCTCTAGGGTGGCGGGCTGCACTCCAAGGGCATCGGCCAGGCGGCGGAGGTACTTCTCCTGCTCAAAGGCGTTCTGGATTGCCATTATGACAGGCCAAAGCTCCTGGGCCGCCGCCGCCTTCCCTTCGCTTGTGGACAGGTCCCACCGTTCCGGCGCAGAGGCCAAAAAGTAGTCCACCAGGGGCAACGCCTGCGCCACCAGGCTCCGCCAGAGATCCGGGTCCTGGCGGATCACCTCGTCTGGGTCTTTGCCCTGGGGCATAAGAGCTACGCGGATTGCCGAGAGGTCCGCTGTGGGCTGGTACATGGATACGTTGCCTCGCCTGCCCACAAGTTGCCGTTCCAGGGCGTGCCACGACTCAACCAGGTCGCGGAAGGTTGCGTGCCTGCCGGCGGCATCGGGGTCCAGGGCCAGAACAAAGCTGCGGCCTGCACCGCGCAGCAGCGACACCTGGTGCTCGGTGAGAGCGGTGCCCATGCAGGCCACCACGTTGTCGAAACCGTGCTGGTGGGCTGCCAAGGCGTCCATGTAGCCTTCCACCACCACCACCTCGCCATGCTCCTTTATGCTGGCCTTGGCCAGATGGAAAGCATAAAGTATGTGGCCTTTGTTAAAAACCTCGGTGCGGGGCGAGTTCAGGTACTTGGGGTCCGACCCGTCCAGGGAGCGCCCTCCGAACCCCGCCAGGTTCCCCTGATCATCGTGGATAGGGAACATGAGGCGGCCATGGAACAGGTCCCTGGGCTCTCTCTCGCTGGGGGATGTGGCCAGGCCAGCCCGCAGCACCTGCTCCAGAGAGTAGCCCAACGCCGTAAGGTGGTCCAGCAGTGTGGAGCGACCACCCGGGCTGAGGCCGAGCTGAAACCGCTTTGCTGCCTCAGTTTCTACGCCACGCTGCTGAAGATAGGTGCGCACCGCCATACCTGGCAGCGACCACAGTAGCTCCTGAAAGTAGGCATTAGCGGCCTCGTTGATCTGGTATAGGACATTACGCTCTTTTCGTTCCTGCCGCTGGGGCAGCGCGACTCCCGCCCGCTGAGCCAGAAGCTTCAGCGTATCCGCGAAGCTCATCTTCTCCATGCGCATAACGAAGGACAGCACGTCTCCACCCGTGGCGCAAGCGCCGAAGCAACGCCAGCTCTGCCGCTCTGGGAACACCACGAAGGACGGCGTACGTTCCGTATGGAAGGGGCAGAGGGCGTGGTAGCTGCGCCCCGCCTTCTTTAAGTTAGGCACATAGCTGCCAACCACCTCTACAATGTCCAGGTGTTCTTTGATTTCGTCAGAAAGAGCCATATTTCTTAGGTGTCCAGTCTTGCTAGCAGGCTGCTGAAAAAGGGGAGTTCATAGGGGCGAAGCCCCTTTGGTGGGGGTTTGGGGGTATCCCCAAAATCTATTGTTCCTCCCCCTTCCTGGCAAGGAAGGGGGTAAGGGGGATGGTCGAGACAGTCTTTCACCACCTTGTTAGCATCGCTCCTACGCCACGCCGGCGAAAACTCCACCGGAGATGCCTGGGCGCAGCTTCTCGGCCAGGCGCACGGCGAACTGGTCTGTCATTCCAGCAATGTAGTCCACAGCCCTCTGTTCTGTCGGTTCCGCCCGTCGCCAATACTCCTCTGGCACCGCCTCGGGATGGCCAGTGCAATAGGCGTACAGGAACGTAAGGATCTCCCTTGCCTTCTGGGATTGGATGCCATTGCTGACAGGAAGGTATACGTGTTCAAACATGAACTCCCGCAGGATGTTCAACGCACGCCGCACCCGCGCGCTCATGGCAATTGCCGGCCTCCTGCCTCCTGCGCCACCGGCGCCGGTGCACGCCCACGAAGCATCCACCACATCGGTAACCATAACGTCTATGCGTTGTGAGTGTCTTGTGCCCAAAACGCGGCGCACCGACATTGGAAGGTCGTCCTCCTCCAGCATCTCAGCACGTATGGCGTCGCCGATGTCGTGGTTCAGGTAGGCCACAGCGTCCGCCAGCCTGACTACCTGGGCCTCCAGCGTCAGGTGGCGGGTGAGTCCCTTGTCCAAAAAGTCGCCCTGCGGCTTGGAGTGGCTAACGATTCCCTGGCGCACCTCCCAGGTCAGGTTGAGACCACGGCCGTCCTTTTCCAGCACCTCCACCACTCGCAGGCTCTGTTGATTGTGGCGGAAGCCTCCGGGAGCAAGCTGGCCCAGGGTCTCTTCTCCCACGTGGCCAAAAGGCGTATGGCCCAGGTCATGCCCTAGCGAGATTGCCTCTACCAGGTCTTCGTTCAAGTCTAGCGCCCTGGCAATGGTGCGGGCTATCTGGGACACCTCCAGGGTATGGGTGAGGCGCGTGGCATAGTGGTCTTCCTGAGGGGCTATGAACACCTGCGTTTTGTGCTTCAGGCGTCGGAAGGCGTTGGTGTGGAGAATCCTATCCCGGTCCCGCTGGAAGTCTGTCCTTAGCGGCGACGGCTCCTCCCACACCTCTCTGCCCCTGGAGGCACGCGCCCTTGCGGCATAGGGAGACAAAATCGCCTCCCGCTCTTCAATCCGCAGACGAACGTCTTGACTCTGCATTGTAGGGGCTCGCCCCTACAATAGCACGCCCGTTGCTCCAGGCGAAAGGTTGGGGCAACTCATTTCAGCCCCTCCTTTCTTTTGTCATTCTGAGGAGTCCCGACACGGCGGGACGACGAAGAATCTGGGGAGGGGTTTCCCAGCCACCCCAGACCCTTCGCCCCGACAAGTCGGGACTCAGGGTGACATGAGCCGACGACCACCACGGTGCGGTTGGGCAACGTGCGCTGTACAATAGCCCCATCCCTGCAAAAGGCAAGCAGCTGCTGGCCTCCTTCCATTCCATCTGCTATCCTGACTTGCGCTATAATCCCAGAGACCGTCCGAGGTGCCGTATGCGCGTTGGCTTGCAACTACCCAACTTCACCTGGCCAGGGGGGCCGGGAAAGCTGGCTCCCACGCTGGCGGAGATAGCCCGCACAGCGGACGCTGCCGGTTTCGCCAGCCTGTGGGTGATGGACCACTTCTTCCAGATTCCTGGCATGGGCCCTGCCGAGAGCGATATGCTGGACTCCTGGACCACCCTTGGCTTTCTGTCCGGGGTAACGCAGCGCGTAAAGCTGGGCACCATGATCACAGGAGTCACCTACCGTCACCCCGGCCTTCTGGCCAAGATGGCTACCACCCTGGACGTGCTCTCCGGAGGCCGCTCCTACCTGGGCATCGGCGCAGCCTGGTACGAGAGAGAGCACAAAGGCTTGGGCGTGACATTCCCGCCACGAAAGGAGCGCTTTCAGCGCCTGGAGGAGACGCTGCAAATTGTCCACCAGATGTGGTCGGGCAATAGAGGCCCCTATGAAGGCCGCTACTACCAGCTAGCCGAGACAATGAACGTGCCTCTTCCTTTGACTCGCCCTCACCCGCCCATCATGGTGGGCGGCGGCGGCGAACAGAAGACCCTTCGCTTAGCGGCTCGCTACGGCGACGCCGTCAACGTCTTTGGCGACCCTGCCACTGTAAAGCACAAGTACGAGGTACTACAGCACTGGTGCGAGGTTGAAGGCCGCCCCTATGAGGCCATGGAGCGGACAACTCTGCAAACGGCGCGTCTCGACCCACAGGACGGCGCCAGCGTGGAGAGTATCATCGAGCGGTTCGGCGCTTATGCCCAGGCGGGGGTCCAGCACATCATAGTCAACATGCCCAACGTCGCCTACATCGCTCCCCTGGAGCGGTTCGGCGAGCATATCATCCCAGCCGTGGCCTCATTCTAGACGGCTGGTGATTACGGGGAGTCCAGAGGGGCGGAGCCTCAGAGCCTGTCCTTGAGCGTAGCGAAGGAAAGGTGGTAGGGGGATGGTCGACGGAGTTTTCCATCACCCAGTGGAACTTGGAGAAAAAGCATCCATGCGCATTTCACGCCTCTTCGGCAAAACCCTGCGGCAGGACCCGGCGGAGGCCGAAACAGCCAGCCACCGTCTTATGCTCAAGGCCGGCCTGATGTACCAGGTGGCCGCCGGCGTCTACGCCTACATGCCACTGGCATGGCGCTCCCTGCGCAAGATTGAGCAGATCATCCGCGAGGAGATGGATGCCGCCGGAGGGCAGGAGGTACACTTGCCTGCGCTACAGCCAGTGGAGCTGTGGCAGGAGTCGGGGCGCGAGGCCGCCTTCGGGCAGAACCTGTTTCACCTGAAAGACAGGCGGGAGCGGGACATGGTGCTGGCGCCCACCCATGAAGAGGTTATCACCAAGATGGTCGCGGCCAACGTCAGCTCCTACCGCGACCTTCCACTCATCTTGTACCAGATTCAGACCAAGTTCCGCGACGAACCACGCCCGCGGGCCGGCCTCATCCGTGTGCGCGAGTTCACAATGAAAGACGCCTACTCCTTCGACGCCGACGAGCATGGATTGGCCCTCTCCTACGACCGCGTGGCTCAGGCGTACAGGAACATCTTCCAGCGGTGCGGCCTGCCCACCATGGCCGTGGAGGCCGATAGTGGCGCCATTGGCGGCAAGGACTCCCAGGAGTTTATCCTGCCCGCCGAGGCTGGAGAGGACACTATACTCCACTGCCCGCAGTGCGGCTACGCTGCCAATGCAGAGCGCGCCGCATTTGTGCTACCGCCGGTCGCGCAGGAGAAGGAGGCACCCCTGGAGCAGGTGGCCACGCCGGGCGCCAAGACCATCCCCCAGGTGGCAGCATACCTGAGCGTGCCGGAAAGCAAGACACTCAAGGCAGTGTTCTACGTGGCCCAGGGCCAGGCTGTAAGCTCAACTGCGAGATTGGTGTTTGTCACACTCCGAGGTGACCTGGATGTAAACGAGGTGAAGCTGAACAACCTTCTCCACGCCCGTGACCTGCGCCTGGCGACAGACCAGGAGGTGGCCCAGGCCGGCCTGGTGGCTGGCTCGGCCTCTGCCGTGGGGCTCAAAGGAATCAACGTCGTGGCGGACAGGTCTATTCAGGCCGGGGCCAACTTCGTTGTGGGCGCCAACAAGGAAGGCTACCACCTGCGCAACGCCAACTACCCCCGGGACTTCCAGGCAGACCTTGTGGCCGACATCGCCCTGGCCCACGAGGGCCACGGTTGCCCCAAGTGCGGCACGGCCCTGCGCTCCACCCGGGGCATAGAGGTGGGCCACATATTCAAGCTGGGGACTTTTTTCACAGAACGCCTGGGAGCCGCATATCTGGACGCCCAGGGCCAGCAGCACCCAATCATCATGGGTTGCTACGGCATCGGCGTGGGACGGCTGCTGGCGGGTGCCATAGAGCAGAACCACGACGACAAAGGCATCGTATTCCCTGCGCCCATTGCGCCGTACCAGGTGCATCTTGTGTCCTTGAACCCGGAGCGAGAGGATGTCGGCCATGTCGCTGACGACTTGTACGCCGCCCTCCAGAAAGAGGGCATCGAGGTGCTGTACGACGACCGAGAGGAGTCGGCGGGGGTGAAGTTCAACGACGCCGACCTGCTGGGCCTGCCTGTGCGCCTGCTGGTATCGCCCCGCACCCTGCGGGAGAACGCCGCTGAGGTGAAGGGCCGCCGTGAGGAACGGGGCAGGACAGTGCCGCTGTCAGAAGTGGCCCAGACGGTGAGGGGGATGCTGGAACCCTAGTGGCTGCGTGGTCTTATTGTCTCACTGACATTAGGTCCCCTGGCTCATGCGCCTGAACGCCCGGAATACTAACCTTCCGACATCATCAGTCAGGAGGTTGATAACCATGAGACCCTCATGAGTATTTGCAATGGTTGTATTGGCAGTTGTGGCAATCGGTATCTTATCGGCCTGCACTAAGGAACCTGCTGGCAAAGTCTCCATTTCTGCGCCCGCAGACCTGGCGAAAGTGGTCAGCCCTTTTAAAGTCCAGATGGCGGCCCAGGGCGTCACCGTTGAGCCAGCCTCAGCAGGAGTGAACGACGGGCGAGGACATCACCATGTAATCATTGACGATAACCTCTCCCCGAAAGGCCAGCCCATTCCTTCCGACGTTAACCGTCTACAATTTGGCAAGGGTCAATCCGAAGCTACCCTGGACTTGGCTCCAGGCGAGCACACGATACGGCTGTTTTTCGCCAAAGGCGACCACATTCCCTATGATCCCATCATCACATCAAGCATCAAGGGTACTGTTACAGAGCAACGAAAGGTCTCTTTCAGCGAGCCCGCGATTGGCGCTCAGGTCATCAGTCCATTCATCGTGAAGATGGCAGCGCAGAGTCTAGTTGTTGAGCCAGCTACCGCAGGCATACATGAGGGAGCAGGACACCACTACATAATAGTAGACGCAGACCTGCCAACCGCAGGTCAGCCGATCCCATCGGACGCGCAGCACCTGCATTTCGGCAAAGCGCAGACAGAGGCTACCCTGGACCTAGCGCCTGGAAAACACACTCTTCGGCTGGTATTCGCTGACGGCAACCATTCTCCTTACGACCCCGCTGTTACCTCGGCCATAGAAGTTACCGTAACACAACAACGAAAGGTCTCGTTCCTTGAGCCATCTGATGGTGCACAAATAGCCTCTACATTCACAGTCAAGATGGGAGCAACCGGATTAGTGGTGGAGCCAGCCACGGCTGGAGTCCACGAGGGAGGAGGGCATCATCTTGGTTAGGGGCCGTGGGTGCTGATTACACCTGCGGCTCCGCCTTATTTTAGCTGAATTATACCTGGTACTAGCTACAAAGGCAAGCTGAAATGACGAAAGAACACCACCAGTTCCCTGCGAGTTTGTACGTATGGGTCAAGCCAGCTTTGTACTAATGGCGGCAAAGGCCACTATAGGCATATTGATGGCGCATATCGTCGCATGAATTATGCAAGACGCTCTACTTTTTGAAACGGCGCGCGAATAGTTGCAGGCATTCTGGCAGGTTGGTGGAAGAGCCCATTCGACTATCCACATGACTCCCTTTCCATCGGCATAGTCAAGGCAGGATTAGGGGCTTAGCTCCTCTCTGGACGTTCCTTTCTCGGCGGCCTGGTGGAGCGGGCCTGTCTGCTCATGCCTGCCTCAGCCGGTAGAAGTGGTTCAGCGGCCCGTGGCCGGAGCCTATGGTCAGGCTGGCGCGGATGGCCTCGATGACGTAGGTCTTCGCCTGGCCTATGGCCTCAGGCAAAGCCAGGCCCTTGGCCAGCCCCGCTGCTATGGCTGAGGCGAAGGTGCATCCAGTGCCGTGGGTGTTCTTGGTGTCCACACGCTGGGCTGTGAACTCACGGAACTGTTTGCCGTCGTAGAAGAGGTCGGTAGCTTCGGTGCCAGAGAGGTGGCCGCCCTTTACCACCACGCTTTTGGCTCCCAGGGCCACGATTTTCCTGGCGGCCTCGCGGGCATCCTGGGGAGTGCGGATGGTCATGCCGGCCAGCACCTCTGCCTCGGGGATGTTGGGCGTGACCACGGTAGCCAGGGGCAGTAAGCGGGTGCGCAGAGCCTCCACGGCATCCTCTCGGAGAAGGCGGCGGCCACCCTTGGCCACCATCACTGGGTCCACCACCAGGCGGGTTACGCCGTGGCGTTTCAGCTCCCGCGCCACTGTCTCTATGATGGCCGAAGAGGAGAACATTCCAGTTTTCACGGCGTCTGCGCCGATGTCTGTGAGGATTGCGTCTATCTGCGCGGCGATGATCTCCACTGGCGCCTCGTGGATGGCGGTGACGCCCAGGGTGTTCTGTGCCGTGATGGCTGTGATGGCCGAGGTGCCGTAGACGCCCAGGGCGGCGAATGTCTTGAGGTCGGCCTGGATTCCAGCGCCGCCGCCGGAGTCAGAGCCGGCGATTGTCATGGCGGTGGGTGGCTTGGTCATGGAAGCTTCCTTTGGGACCTCATCCCCCCGTGTCCCCCTTCTCCTGCAGGAGAATGGGGAGGAGAAAAAGGAAGAAAAGGGGAGTACCCCCTTGGACCCCCTGGCAGGAAACCTGGGTTTCCTGCCAGGGGGTCCAACAACGTGTTTGCGCAAGGCTGGGGACACCCCTGCTACCCCGGCAGGGGGCACAGCCCCCTGCATCCCCCAAGGGGATTCTTGCAACGAACTTTGGTGGAGTGAGGTTAGCTCTTCTGGTATATCTTGCCGCCGGACTCCCGGAACTCACGGGCCTTCTCTTCCATGCCGGCAAGCAATGCAGTCTCAGTATCAAGGCCCTTCTTCTGGGCGTACTCCCGCACGTCCTGGGTAATCTTCATGCTGCAAAAGTGGGGGCCGCACATGGAGCAGAAGTGGGCTGCCTTCGCGGGTTCGGCAGGCAGAGTCTCGTCATGATAGCTGCGGGCCGTTTCTGGGTCCAGGGACAGGTTGAACTGGTCCTGCCAGCGGAACTCGAAACGGGCTTTGGAGAGCGTATCGTCCCACAGATGGGCGCTGTGGTGGCCCTTGGCGACATCCGCGGCGTGGGCGGCAATCTTATAGGCGATGACGCCGTCCTTGACATCTTGCTTGTTGGGCAGGCCCAGGTGCTCCTTGGGAGTGACGTAGCAGAGCATGGCGGTCCCGAACCAGCCGATCATGGCTGCACCAATGGCCGAGGTGATGTGGTCGTAGCCAGGGGCGACATCGGTGGTCAGAGGCCCCAGGGTATAGAAAGGTGCCTCGTGGCAGACCTCCAACTGCTTGTCCATGTTCTCTTTGATCTTGTGCATCGGCACGTGGCCCGGCCCTTCGACCATCACCTGTACGTCGTATTTCCAGGCAATCTTTGTGAGCTCGCCCAGAGTCTCAAGCTCGGCAAACTGGGCCTCGTCGTTGGCGTCGGCTATGGAACCTGGCCGGAGTCCGTCGCCCAGCGAGAATGCGATGTCGTAGGCCCGCATAATCTCGCATATCTCCTCGAAGTGGGTATATAGGAAGTTCTCCTGGTGATGGGCCAGGCACCAGCCAGCCAGGATTGCGCCGCCACGGGAGACGATGCCGGTCAACCGTTTCGCCGTAAGCGGAATGTAAGGGAGGCGCACGCCGGCATGTACGGTGAAGTAGTCCACGCCCTGTTCGGCTTGCTCGATGAGTGTGTCCCGGTAAATCTCCCAGGTGAGGTCCTCGGCCTTGCCGCCTGTCTTTTCCAGCGCCTGGTAAATGGGGACTGTGCCTATGGGCACCGGCGAGTTGCGGACAATCCACTCTCGTGTGTTATGGATGTTCATGCCAGTGGACAGGTCCATCACAGTATCAGCGCCCCAGTGGGTTGCCCAGACCATCTTCTCCACCTCCTCCTCAATGGAGGAGGCGACGATGGAGTTACCGATGTTGGCGTTGATCTTCACCAGGAAGTTGCGGCCTATGATCATAGGCTCGCTCTCCGGATGGTTGACGTTGACGGGAATGATGGCCCGGCCGCGTGCTATCTCATCACGGACGAACTCAGGTGATACGCCCTCACGGATTGCGACAAACTCCATCTCCTGGGTGATGGTCCCCTGCCGAGCGTAGTGCATCTGGGTCACGGACCGGCCGAGCTTGGCCCTGAGAGGGCGGCGACTCAAGCCATGGGAGAGTTGCCCGTTGTTCCTCCGGTCCAGTGGCCGGAGGCTGTTGTTGCTAGGCGCCACCTTCCGCCCCTGGTACTCCTCGACGTTGCCCCGTTCCAGAATCCAGTTGCGGCGCAGGGCCGGCAATCCAAGGCGGACATCGGTCTGAACTGCCGGATCGGTGTAGGGGCCGCTGGTGTCGTAGAGCGACATGGGAGGATTGACCTCGTTGCCGAAGCGGCCTGAGGTTGGAGTCAAACTGACCTGGCGCACAGGCACTTTGAGGTCTGGCCTGGATCCCTGCACGTAAACCTTCTTGCTCGAAGGGAAAGGGGATGTGCTTAGAACTTTTGGCTCATCTTGAGATACCTTAGCCATTGCTCACCTCCACCAACAATTGCATGTGCCTGTTTCTGACTGGGGATAATTTCAGAAAGGAAAACAAAAGAAACCGCCACTCCCGCAGAGTTGGCGGTTTCGACTGCTCCTAACGCTGGCGCTGAAACCACATTCCCTCCGCTGGCATTACCCAGATCAGGTTCAGAAGGGTCGCCCCGAAGCGTCGGAGCCTCTCAGCCTGGCTTTCCCAAGCTCCCCTCGATCCTATGACTTATTCAGTTGTTGTTATGGTGTTAGTGTAAGCACCAGGGGGTATAAGGTCAAGGGCATGTGCCTTAGTCCGCTTGCGGCGGACGAAGGGTCTAAGGCGTTAAGCTGGTCTCAGGGGTTCCGCCTTAGATTCTTCGGTCGTCCCGACATGGTCGGTACTCCTTCAGAATGACATGGCGCGGTTTACGTGCTCTGGCGGGATAATCTCCAGGAGAATCCAGGTGGATGGTAAATAGGCTAAAGCTTCCCCGCCATCTGGAAGACCTTGCCCTCGGACTGGATGGACGGGGCGATTACCATCTCGGCGCGGTGCATGTCGCGGATGGTGAATGCGCCACACATGCCCATGCAGACGCGCAGGGCGCTGATGAGGTTTTGCGTGCCATCGGTGCGGCTGGTGGGGCCAAAGAGCAGCTGCTCCAACGTCCCCTTGATGCCGGCGTTGATTCGAGTGCCACGCGGCAGGGCCGGATGAGGCGTTGCCATGCCCCAGTTGAACCCTTTGCCTGGCGCTTCCTGGGTCTGAGCGAAGGGCGTACCCAGCATCACGCCGTCGGCGCCGGCAACGATAGCCTTGCACAGGTCGCCGCCGGTGCGGATGCCGCCATCGGTGAGCACAGCCACGTACTTTCCTGTGCGGCGCAGATGCTCTTCGCGGGCGGCGGCGCACTCCAGCGTGGCGGAGACCTGGGGCACGCCTACCCCCGTCACCTCGCGGGTGGTGCAGGCAGCTCCTGGGCCCACGCCCACCAGGATGCCATCCACACCCGCCTCCATCAGCTCAAGGGCTGCGTTGTAAGTGACGCAGTTGCCCACAATCACAGGCACATTTATCTGCTCAACAAGCTCGGAGAAGATGAGGCCACGGTAGCTCTTGGATATATGGCGGGCGGTGGTAACGGTGGACTGGACGACCATGATGTCAGCGCCTGCCTCCACGGCTATGGGAGCGATGCGCTTGGCGTTCTGTGGAGTGACGGAAACAGCACAGGTGGCTCCCGCTGCTTTGATGTCGTGGACCCACTTGCCTATAAGCTCCTCCCTGATGGGTGCGGAGTATATCTTCTGGAGAAGCCCCGTGGCGAACTCAGGCGGGGATTGGCTGATGCGGTCTATGGCCTCCTGGGGGTCGTCGTAACGGGAGTAGACGCCTTCCAGGTTCAGGACGCCCAGGCCGCCAAGCTGGCTTATGCGCACGGCGAAGCTGGGAGAGACCACTGCATCCATAGCGGAGGCCAGCACTGGAATGGTGAATCGCAGGTGGCCGATTTCGAGGTTAATATCGGTCTGGTCGGGGTTGATTGTCACGTCCCCGGGAACGATTGCGACGTCTTCGAAACCATAGGCATGTCGGACTTCTTTGAACTGGGGTATAGACATAGCACCACCTGCGGGTAAATTATTTGAAAAAGTATAGCAAAGCACTGGCAGTGGACTCAAGGGACAGCCCAGCCTGATTCCGTCGAATTCCGCCAATTTTTGGGTTGACGCAAAGTGGGTCGGGCGCTCTGTGCTGTGCGGGCTTAGTAGGGTGATGAATCCAGACACGTCTGGGCGACCATCCCCCTGGCCAAGCGGGTAGGGGCGCAAGGCCTTGCGCCCCTATGGGAGACCCCCACCCATTCGTCCCCTTGGACTCCTCTTAGGCTCATTGCATCCGAGCATCCGATGGTTTTGATCCCACCCAAGCAATTGGGAGCGGGAACATCCGTACGCTGCTAACATAACACTTGACGATTCTCTGTGAAGCAGCTATACTCATGCCGGAAGCGCTACCTTCGTGAGGCTTGCACCGCGCTACGACTCAAGTCAATCAACGGCTTGAGTCGTACTTAGTTGGGGAGGTCAGTTCGCACGTGCCCGAGTGGCGCAATGGCAGCGCAACCGATTTGTAATCGGTAGGTTAGCGGGTTCGACTCCCCTCTCGGGCTAAGCCATGCTTGGGTGCGCCGAGTGTTTGCACCGTTTTCGTCGTTATGCTACACTAGCGCAGCTTTACGGAGGGGTGGGCGAGTGGCTAATACCACCAGACTGTAAATCTGGCGCCCGGAAGGGCTTCGTAGGTTCGAATCCTACCCCCTCCACCACCAGAGACATCTGGTCGCCGAATATCGTTACCATTGGCAAATAGAGAGGACGCCCACATAGCTCAGTGGTAGAGCACGCCCTTGGTAAGGGCGAGGTCATCGGTTCGAGCCCGATTGTGGGCTCCATCTTAAGGAGGAACAGGTTCCATGGCAAAGCAGAGATTCCAGCGAACAAAGCCCCACGCCAACGTGGGAACCATTGGCCACGTGGCCCATGGCAAGACGACACTAACGTCCGCCATAACAGCGGTCCTGGCAGCCGCCGGCACTGGCACGAAGGTGACATCGTACGACGAAATCAACGCGGCCCCAGAGGAGAAGGCCAGGGGGCTTACCATAGCCATCTCCCACATTGAGTACGAGACAGTCAAGCGCCACTACGCCCACGTGGACTGCCCCGGACACGCCGACTACATAAAGAACATGATCACCGGAGCCGCCCAAATGGACGGCGCTATTCTTGTGGTCAGCGCCCCCGATGGCCCCATGCCCCAGACGCGAGAGCACATCCTGCTAGCCCGCCAGGTGGAAGTGCCGCGCATGGTGGTGGCCCTGAACAAGGTGGACGCTATGGAGGACGAGGAGCTGCTGGAGTTGGTGGAGCTGGAGGTCAGAGAGCTGCTGAGCAAGTACGGCTTCCCTGGTGACGAAATACCTTTGGTGCGAGTCAGCGCCATCAAGGCCTTGGAGCACCACTGTGGCAAACGTGATTGCGAATGGTGCGGCCCCATCCTGAAGCTGATGGACGCCGTAGACGACTATATCCCCATCCCAAACCGGCCCAAAGACAGGCCATTCCTAATGCCTGTCGAGGACGTGTTCGCCATCAAGGGCAGAGGGACAGTGGTCACCGGTCGCGTGGAGCGTGGCGTGATCAAGGTTGGGGACGAGGTGGAGATCGTAGGCATTGAAGAGACACGCCGCTCGGTAGTCACCGGCGTGGAGATGTTCCACAAGACACTGGATGATGCCGAGCCAGGGGACGCCGTAGGTGCCCTGCTGCGCGGCGTGGATAGGGAACAGGTGGTACGGGGGCAGGTGCTGGCCAAGCCAGGTTCCATGACTCCTCACACGGTGGCCCAGGGCCAGGTCTACATCCTGGCCAAAGAGGAGGGAGGTCGCCACACCCCATTCTTCACCGGCTACAAGCCCCAGTTCTACATTCGTACCACGGACGTCACCGGTGAGGTCGCGCTGCCAGAGGGTGTGGAGATGATAATGCCCGGGGACAACGTGGAGATGACTGTCAAGCTAATCTACCCAGTAGCCCTGGAGGTAGGACTCCGTTTCGCCATCCGCGAAGGGGGCCGAACGGTGGGCTCTGGAGTGTTCACCAAGATCATAGAGTAGAACCATGGCAAAGAAGGGAACAGGGGCCCGGATTCTTGTGACTTTAGCCTGCTCCGAATGCAGGGAGAGGACTTATAATACATCCAAGAACCGCCGCAACGACCCCAACCGCATGGAGTTAAACAAGTTCTGTCCGAGTTGTAGGGTCCAGCGGATGCACCGCGAGGTGAGGTAGCTGTGGCGCGTTCTGGGCCAGGCGGTCTGCTGCGGAGGCCATCCCCTGGGGAAGCTGGACCTCGGAAAGGTGTATTCCAGTTCTTCGGCGAGGTGGTTAGCGAACTAAAGAAGGTAACATGGCCCACCCGGCAGGAGACCATACGCCTTACTCTTCTGGTCATAGCAGTGTCGGTCGCCATAGGAGTTGTCCTTGGTCTCCTTGACCTGCTATTCACCCGTCTTCTAGACATAGCTTTGTTCTAATGCGACACATCAAGGAAACTGAGCGTCGATAACGGCATGAGCACCCAAGAGGCAACTGAATCCCTGTGGTACTTCGTTCACACCTACTCCGGTCAGGAGGATAGGGTAAAGAAGAACCTTGAGGTGCGCATAGCGAGCATGGACATGCGCGGTAAGATATTCCAGGTTGTGGTGCCCACGGAAGAAGTGGTGGAGATCAAGGATGGCAAACGCATCCCCAAGCGGGTGCGCCTTTACCCCGGCTATATCATGGTCCAGATGTCCATGGACGACGAAAGCTGGTACGTGGTACGAAACACACCCGGCGTGACCGGTTTCATATCAGCGGAGGACGAAAAAGATAAGAGGGCCAAGCCAGTCCCGCTGGAGTCGTGGGAGGTGGCTAACATACTCAAGCAGATCGCATCGGAGACGCCAAAGACCCGCATTGGCTTCACCAAGGGCCAGAGCGTTCGTGTATCAGACGGCCCATTTGCAGAGTTCATTGGCGTGGTTGACAACATAGACACAGATAAGGGAAAGGTGAGCGTGCTGGTCTCCTTCTTTGGCAGGGAGACCCCCGTGGAGCTGGACTTCCTTCAGGTGGAGAACCTATAAGTCCACCTTTGCTGAGGGCCTTTCAGGCCAGATACTTGAACCCAGGATGCTTGAACCGATGACAGGAAGAGGTGTTGAGCTAGTGCTTGCTAACAGAAATCAGCGTTACATTGGGCCTGCTCCCTAGGGGAGTCTAGGGGGGCAAAGCCCTCTTGGCTGGGGCACTGGGGGTGTCCCCCGGAAATTATCTTTCCCACCTTCCTTTCAGGAAGGGGGTCATGGGAATGGTCGAAGGAGTTTTCCCGCAGCCTGCTAGTGTGCTCCTGGGCCTGTGCGAGGTTCAGAGAATTCATTGAGAGCGAAAACAAATGGCTAAGAAAATCCGTGCCATCATCAAGTTGCAGATTGCCGCCGGGCAGGCAACGCCGGCGCCGCCCGTAGGGCCGGCCCTGGGCCAGCATGGCGTCAACATCATGGCTTTTGTAAAGGAGTACAACGCCCGCACGGCCAACCAAACTGGATTGGTGATCCCTGCGGAGATCACAGTGTATGAGGACAGGTCGTTTACCTTCGTTACCAAGACACCTCCCGCCTCTGAGTTGCTGCGCAAGGCGGCAGGAGTGGAGAAGGGGAGTGCCCAGGCACTCCACTTGAAGGCCGGGTCAATCACTCGGGCCGCCGTTCGAGAGATTGCGCAGACCAAGATGAAAGATCTTAACGCAGGTTCCATAGAGGCAGCCATTCACATCATAGAAGGGTCTGCTCGCAGCATGGGAATTGAGATAGTGGAGTAGGCACATGGTTAAAACAAGCAAACGGTATCAAGGAGTGGTTGCCCTGGTGGACAGGGACCACGCATACGAGCCAGCAGCAGCCATAAGCCTGGCCAAAAAGACTGCCACCGCCAAGTTTGACGAGACGGTGGAGCTGCACATCAGGACCGGCGCAGACCCCCGTCAGGCCGACCAGTTGATAAGAGAGGTGGCGCTGCTCCCGAACGGACTTGGCAAGCCCGTTCGGGTGTTGGTGTTCACTCAGGGGGATGCCGCCCGAGCGGCCAGAGAGGCAGGCGCCGACTACGTGGGCGACGACGACCTGATCCAGCAGATTGAGGGAGGGTGGGTGGAGTTTGATACATCCATCGCCACCCCGGACATGATGGGTAGGATAGGGCGACTGGGACGGGTTCTGGGGCGTCGTGGCCTTATGCCCAACCCTCGGACAGGCACCGTTGTCCAGGCGCAGGACATACCCCGTGCCGTGGCCGATGCACGGAAAGGACGGGTGGAGATACGCATGGACCGTACCTCCATAATCCACGCTCCCATTGGCAAGGCCAGCTTTTCGGAGCAGGCTCTGCTGGAGAACCTGACCGCAGTGGTAGAGTTGATTGTGCGCGCCCGCCCCGCCACCGTGAAAGGGCAGTTCATTCGCAGCGCATACCTAACAGCCGCCATGGGGCCTGGAATCCCTATGGATCTTTCATCTCTGCTGGATCTTAGAGTAGAATAACAGGAAATAGCCGTAGACAGCGGGTGCCCCGATGTCATCGGGGCCTAAGCGCAATGGCCCGCCGAGGCAGGATGTTCGCGACCGTCCCTGGGACGACGTGGATCCCCTGCTGCCTGCGGCGCAGGGGATTTTCTTTTGGGGGAATACGATGCCATCTAGCAAAAAGGTACAAGAGGTTGAAGAGCTCAAAGAGAAGCTGTCGCGTAGCACTGTAACCATCGCCACCGGGTTCACCGGGGCTCATGGGAGCACCATGACGGAGCTCCGCAGGCACCTTCGCTCTCAGGGTATCGAGTACAGGGTGGTGAAGAACACTCTGATGGAACGCGCCGCCGATGCTGCCGGCCATCCGGAGGTCAAAGAAGTCCTTGAAGGCCCGACGGGCCTCGTTTTCGGATATGGCGAGCCCACGCAGCAGGTCAAAGTTCTGGTGGAGTACATACGCTCCAACCGGCTGCCCGTGGCGGTTCGCGCTGCAGTTCTGGGAGGGCGGGTCTACCGGGATCAACAGTTGACGGCGCTCTTGACGATACCATCCCGAGATGTCCTGGCAGGGCAATTGGTGGGCCAACTGGCCGGGCCCCTGGTCCGACTGGTGACGGCCTTGAACTCCCCCATGCGGGGGCTGGCTTATGTGCTTCAGCAACGGGTAGTCCAGATGGGAGGCGCGTAGGCATCATAAAGTGACTAGCAAGCAGGTGAAACTGGGTGTCCAGAGGGGCGAAGCCCATTTGGTGGGGGTCTGGGGGATACCCCCAGATTTACCTTTCACCCCCTTCCTGGTTTAGGAAGGGGGGCAGGGGGATGGTCGAAAGAGTTTATCATCACCCTGCTAGGACAAAACAAAGGTTAGTTAATAGGAGGATCCAATATGACCATGACTAAGGAAGAGATGCTTCAAGCCATCAAGGGTATGTCCGTAGTAGATCTGTCAGACCTGGTGAAGGCACTGGAGAAGGAGTTCGGCGTGAGCGCTATGGCGGCCCCAATGGCGATGGCTGCTGCACCCGCGGGAGCTTCGGCGGCAGCGCCCCATGCAGAGGTGGAAGAGCAGACAGAATTCAAGCTCATCCTCAAAGAGATAGGGCCCAACAAGATAAACGTAATCAAGACGGTACGCGAGCTCACATCTCTGGGCCTGCGGGAGGCCAAGGAACTGGTGGAGGCCGCTCCGTCCACGGTGAAGGAGTCCATTGCCAAGGATGATGTCGCCGCCATGCGCAAGAAACTGGAAGACGCCGGTGCTGTTGTTGCGGTCGAGTAACCTTCGGCAGGTGCTTTCCAGGTATGCTTTCTGGTGTCACGAGTCGAAAGAGAGCTGAATATCGTGGGGCAGCTTTTCAACACGCTCAGAGCGAACGGGGTTACTATTTCGCTTGTGGCGAGCCTGTCGAACCACGAAGCCCTGAGTGGCACCCGTTAGAATTATCCAATGAACTAACAAAACGGGACACTAGCAGGCTGTTGGAAAAGGGGAGTCCAGAGGGGCGAAGCCCCTTTGGTGGGGGACTGGGGGTATCCCCCTGATATCTTTTTCACCCACTTCCTGGTCAGGAAGGGGGCAGTGGGATGGTCGAAGGGGTTTTCCCGCACCCTGCTATAGGCTAATCGGAAAAAGTTTTACATTCCTTCGCCAAGCTCCTGGCTA
>SHYF01000011.1 GCA_009692985.1 Dehalococcoidia bacterium | reverse complement strand
GAGCAGCCTGCCAATCTCCCGCAGCCTGTTGCCTCGAAAGAGGCCTGGAATCTTGCTAGCCATACGCATGCCCTCCCTCAACCACGGCACCGCCCTTTGACAGGCTCATGGCGAACGGTTTTTCTTCCGTTCGTGGTGAACCTGTCAAACCATGAAGCGTGAACGGCGGCTATCGTATACGCGCCGCCTCGTTCTCCACCATACTACCACTGCCATCAAGACAGCCGTGGTCATCAAACCCCACGGCGTCGCGCCAGGAATGGGCATGGGTGTAGGAGTTGGCGTAAAAGTGGGCGTTGGGGTAGCTGTCTTGGTGGGCGTAGCAGTTGGCGTGAGAGTAGGAGTTGGTGTAGGAGTTGGCAGCGCTGGCAACTGGGCGAAGCCGTATCCCCACGTGTTGTTGGGCACAGTGCCACGGGGCAAGGCATTGGCCTTGAGGTAGTCGGCAACCTGGAGAGGCGTGAAAGCGGGGAACCGCGACAGCACAAGTGCCGCCAGCCCTGCCACATGCGGCGACGCCTGGCTGGTGCCAGAGAACGCGCCTAAAGACACAGAGTCACCCTGATCGGCACCCACGATGTTGGGCTTCACCCGGTTGTCGGTGGTGGGCCCCTGGCTGCTGAACCACTCAATGGTAGAAGTAGTGCTCCACTTGGCGGCACCCACGGCCAGCATGCCAGTATTGGCGCTCTCCGCGGGGTTACCTATGCTGGCGGAGGCCACAGCATACTGCAAGCCCTGGCCACCGCTGAATGCGTTCATCTGGACCCATTGCGGCACTGGGCCAGCGAAGCGGGCCACGACAATTTTGTAGGCGCCTGAGGCCGGCGCAGTGTAGGTCAGAATCTCACGTGGAATTTGCCCTGCCAGCCCACTCTGCTCATCCGCATGGAAAGCGACAAGGTTCAACGCGGAGTTATACAACAAAAGGTCGAGGTCCTTTGATGCTGCTGACCAGGAATCATCCCAACGTAGCTGTACTGTTATTTGCTCTCCGGCGACAAGGGTCACGTCGTTTGTCTCGTCGGCACCAGAGAAATTGTGCCAACCATTGCTATTAGGGTCTGAGAAACTTCCAGTCCAACTGTTCTGGGTCGAGTTGCCTGCCGCGTTCACCCAGATAGCGCCACCGGCGACGGTCGCGTTAACCGTAGCCAAAGGGCTATTGCTAAAAGGCGATGTTCCATCGCCTGGGCCGCTCCAAGTCCACGCTACCGAGTGGTTGATCACCTTTACGCCCTGGGAGACCATCCAGGAGGCTGTCGCTTGCAGGTCACCCCAAGAATCGGGGTTGGCTATGTAGAGGATTGCGTCGGGCGCCATGTCCACCACCGCCTCGGCTACTGCGGTGCCGTGAACCCCCCCGGTCTGGCAGTTGGCCAAGGTGGAACTGGATACCCCTATCGCCGTGTAGCACAAGGCCACGACAGAGGAGGGTAGCTCCGTGCCCATGAGGGCGCTATATCCAATGAAGCCCGTGTCTATTATGCCCACCTTCACGCCAGCGCCGGTGTACCCCGCTGCGTTCCATATTGGAGACCGGTGGACCCCGGCCCCCTGGCTGGTCACCAGCGGCTGTGGAGGGAAGATAGTCTCGACGCGCAGAACGTCCTTCTTGTTCGCCAGCGTCTCCAGCAGGGCCACGGGCACGTACGCCTCTATGTAGTCGGTGCCCACGTTGGCGACAATTGCGCCGCCTAATTGGAGGAAATCAACCACGTCGAGCACTTTCTCTTGAATCCGTACGGTGACAGCCAAGCGCTCTTGCTGGGACATGGGTGTGCCGCCATCTGCGGTTACTGGACCAGCCTTCTTAGACTTCTCAAGCAATTGATTGAGGTTTGAGTCCAGGCGCGGGTAGGTTGGCTTGGGTGGTAGCCGAACGTCCGGCCCCAGTTGCGGAGGTGGGTTGTCTTCTGCGGACGCACCGCCACCAAGCGAGACGAGAGCAACTACACCAATTGTGGCTATCAGCAGAACAAAGAGACTGACAAGCTTTCTCATGAGGACAGTTCACCCATTTGGCGCAACCCGAGGGCAGCATACAGCAAAGCAAGTCCGCTGGGTAGAGTTGTCGTACCTTGCAATGGCACTCATAATAAGGCCGTATTGAAGGAGGCGATGATGGCGCTCTTGTCTCAGGTCTTTCAACAGGCTGCGGAGTACATGGCCCAGGCAGGGCTGGGTGCATGGCTCATATACGACTATCACGGCATGAACCCAGTGTTCCAGCGCGTGGTGGGAGAGGTACGCATGGTCACGCGGCCATGCTATCTACTGGTAACGCGCCAGGGCAAGGGAACCCTGATGGCGCACCACGTGGACATAGGCCGTTTCCGCCGAGCGGGCCTGAAACTCCAGGCCTACGTTAGTCGCGCCGACTTGGTGGAGCGGCTCACGGTGCTGCTGGCAGGCATCCGAGGCCCCGTGGCTATGGAATACTCGCCCCTGGGGGCGCTGCCTCGCGCCTCCCGCGTGGATGCAGGCACCGTGGAGCTGGTGCGCAGCCTGGGGGCGGAGGTCGTCTCCTCCGCCGACCTGTTCCAGTACGCCACCCAGCGTTGGAGCGGCGAGCAACTGGCCTCCCACAAACGGGCGGCGTCCGCCCTGAGCGAAACCGTCCAAGGGGCATTCCGGTACATTGGCGAGCACTTTCCCACGGGCGTCACGGAGTACCAGGTGGCACAGTACATCCGGCGGCGGCTATCGGAGCGTGGCCTGGAAGTCCCAGATGGCCCGGTAGTGGCAGCGGACGCCCACTCCGGCGACCCTCACTACGAACCGTCCAGGCGACGTAGCACAGCCATCGGCCCGGGCCAATGGGTGCTCATAGACCTGTGGGCCAGGGAGCCGGGCGAGGCTGGCACATTCGCCGACATCACCTGGGTAGGCTATGTTGGAGAGCGGGTCCCAGAGCATCATGCCAAGGTGTTCGAAGTGGTGGCGCGGGCCAGGGACGCAGCCCTGGCCTTCATGGAGCAGGCGGTCAGGGAAAGCCGCGCGCTGGAAGGGTGGCATGTGGATCGCGTGGCACGAGACCTGATTGAAAAGGCGGGTTACGGTGACTACTTTACGCACCGCCTGGGCCACAGCCTGGGAGCGGAGGTCCACGCCGACGCCGTGAACCTGGACGACCATGAGACCCACGATACCCGCAAGCTGATCCCTGGCATAGGCGTGACCATTGAGCCAGGCATCTACTTGCCGGAGTTTGGCGTACGCTCAGAGATAGACGTTTATATATCAGATGATGGCCCATTGGTCACCACGGAGGTGCAAAGAGAGGTTGTGAGGATTGATTAGCGCTTTCTTGACTGTGCCTTACCCCCCTGCTACCATATAGCTGCGGCCTACCGAGAGGGGGCTAGCGTCCTTTAGCACACAGTCGCAGCCGCTGGGATCTTATGCAGACCGAGACGGCGATAATTAGGTTCAGCAAGCTGATGCGTCTTTCCGGGGATGCCCGGGGAGGCGCCTTTTTGTTTCATGTGCACCATGAGTAATGCAGCCAGAGCCATCACCCATGTCCAGGGCATCGAGGTCGGCCACTACACCGACCTGGAGCACGCCACTGGCTGCACCGTCGTGCTGTGTCGCGGGGGCGCTGTGGGCGGCGTGGACATCCGAGGCAGCGCGCCAGGCACCAGAGAGACCGACCTGCTGCGCCCAGGCAACCTGGTGGAGCATATACACGCCATAGTGCTCAGCGGCGGCAGTGCCTACGGCCTCGACGCTGCGTCGGGCGTCATGCGCTACCTGGAGGAGCGCGGCATAGGGTTCCGCATGGGGGACATAGTAGTGCCCATAGTGCCCGCAGCCATCCTCTACGATCTTGGCTTGGTCACATCTAAGGTGAGGCCTGGCCCTCAGGAGGGGTACCGAGCATGTGAAGCCGCCTCTGCCGGATTAGTGGCGGAGGGCAGCGTGGGTGCTGGCACGGGGGCCACTGTGGGCAAAGCGCTGGGCATGTCGCGAGCCGTCAAAGGCGGCCTGGGCACCGCCAGCGCCGACCTGGGCGATGGCTTGATAGTGGGAGCAATAGCAGCGGTCAACGCCGCAGGCAGCGTGGTGGATCCGGAGACGGGACGCATCATAGCTGGGCCTCGGCAGGAGGACAACCGAGGCTACCACAACACTGTGGAGCTGATGGCACAGCCCGGTTTCCGTCGGCCCCAGGCGGCGGCAGAGGCACGCGTGAACACCACCCTGGGCGTGATTGCCACCAACGCACCATTGACCAAGGAGCAGGCCAACAAGTTGGCGGAGCGAGGCCAGGATGGGCTGGCGCTGGCCATCCGGCCATGCCACACCATGGGCGATGGCGACGCCGTATTTTCTCTGGCCACGGGAACGTGGGAAGGCACGGTGGATCGCGCCCTCTTGACTCGCCTGGGAGCGGTAGCCGCACAGGTAATGTCGCTGGCCATCTTGCGAGCCGTCACACAGGCCACCGGCCTGGGTGGAGTGCCCTCGGTGCAGGAGTTGGGCTATGCCTAGCCAGTTCACGACCGTAGGTTTTGTAGGCGCGGGGCGTATGGCCACGGCCCTGGCGTTAGGGCTTACCAAGGCTGGCTACCAGGTAGGGTCGGTATCCAGCCGTTCGGCGGCATCGGCCCAGGCGCTGGCCCAAAAGGTGCCTGGATGTCAGGCGATTACCCATCCAGCGGATGTCCTCAAGAGGTGTGACGTAGCATTCCTTACAATCCCCGACGACGCCATGGCTTCCATGGCAGGTGCCTTGCCCTGGCGGGCTGGACAGGCAGCTGTCCACTGTAGCGGAGCGCTCTCGCTGGACGTGCTGTCGGCGGCACGAGATCGCGGTGCCCTGGTCGGTGCGCTTCATTCACTACAGACCTTCGCAACCCAGGATGCCAGCACTTACCGCCTGGTCGGAGTCACCTTCGCTATCGAGGGTGATGGGGACATGGGCCGCTGGCTGGAAGAGGCTGTACGACGACTGGGCGGCTATTCCGTCTCCATTGCAGCCCAGGACAGGCCGCTGTACCACGCGGCAGCAGTTATGAGCTGCGGCTACGTAGCGACGTTGCTGGAGTCCGCATGCGCCTTGTGGGAGGCCATGGGATTCTCGCGAGAGGAAGCGGTGAAGGCACTGCTGCCTCTCACCCGCGGCACCCTGGACAACGTAGAGTCGCAGGGAGCCAGGAACGCGGCCACAGGACCAATCGTTCGCGGTGACATGGGCACGGTGCGAGGACACCTGGCTGCCTTGGCAGCCAGAGCACCGGCGGTCGTTCCGTTGTACTGCCAGGCGGGTCTGGATATGGTCGCCCTGGCCCAGGAGCGAGGCTCTATCGGCACAGAGCAGGCCAGAGGGATGCGGCAACTGCTACGGTCCTACCTGGCCCAGGCAACAAATGATCTTTCTGGTTCAGAGAGGCCACAGGTAGCTGCGGCACTGGACAGGCACTAATAATGGCTTTGAAAGTGGATATGAGTTCATTTCAGTGGGAGTCCAGAGGGGGATACCACTCTGGCAAGGAGTTTGTGGGATGTGCCCCCATAATCTAATTTTCATCCCCCCTCTCCCTGACCAGGGAGAGGGGGACACAGGGAGTAAGGGTGTTTAGGCAAGTTCGTTGCAAGGAAGCGAATCCATGAGGTACACCATCAACGACATCAAGGAGATGAAGCTAAAGGGGCAGCGCATCTCCATGCTTACCGCCTACGACTATCCCACATCAAAGCTGCTGGACCAGGCGGGCATCCCCATAATCCTGGTGGGCGACAGCCTGGCCCAGGTGGTCCTGGGATACGAGTCCACGGTGCGTGTCACCATGGATGAGATGCTGCACCACACCCGTGCCGTGGTCCGGGGCACCCAGCACGCCCTTATCATTGGAGACATGCCGTTCATGAGCTACCAGACGGATGTATCCACGGCCATCCGCAACGCGGGGCGCTTCCTTCAGGAGGCTGGCGCTCAGGCGGTCAAGCTGGAGGGTGGCGAGAGGATGGCGGATACGGTGAGAAACATAGTCGAGTGCGGCATTCCAGTAATGGGCCACATCGGTCTTACGCCCCAGTCGGTGTACCAGCTAGGCGGCTACAAGGTCCAGGGCAAGACCCCCAAAGCTGCGGCGCAGCTACTTCGCGACGCCGTAGCCTTGCAGGAGGCTGGCGCCTTCTCCATCGTCCTAGAGGGCGTTCCGACGCCCCTCAGCCGTATCATCACTCAGAAACTTGCTATACCCACCATTGGCATAGGGGCCGGAGTAGAATGCGACGGCCAGATACAGGTGCTCCCTGATATGGTGGGCATGTTTACCGACTTCACGCCCAAGCACGCCAAGCGGTACGCCAACCTGGCCGAAGTCTACAAAGAGGCGGCCGCCCGATTCATGCAGGAGGTCCAGGAGAGGACATTCCCCACGGCCAAGGAGAGCTTCACCATGGACGAGTCGGCGCTGGCGGCGCTGGCGGAGCTGGCGAAGTCCCTGTAGGGGTGCGGCACTATCAGCCGTTCGCCCTGCGCTTGTCGAAGGGTGGCTTGCTTGTGGTTCGACAGGCTCACCACGAACGGTGGGATTGAACCAATGATCGTACTCACTACCGTTGCTGACATGGTAAAAGCCCGTGACCTGGCCGTGCGACCCCTGGGCCTGGTGCCCACCATGGGCTACCTCCACGAAGGACACCTTACCCTGGCACGCCAAGCCAGGCAAGAGACCCGCACTGTCGTGGCTTCCATCTTCGTCAACCCCACGCAGTTCGGGCCAGCAGAGGACTTCGCCAGCTACCCCAGGGACATGGAGCGCGACCTGACCATGTTGCGCAGCGAAGGCGTGGACATAGTCTTCGCGCCCACGGTGGATGAGATGTACCCCAAAGGGTACTCCACATACGTGGACGTGGAGGGCGTCACCAAGCCCTTGGAGGGAGCGCGTCGTCCAGGGCATTTCCAAGGAGTGGCCACAGTGGTCGCCAAGCTGTTCACCATCGTGCGGCCTGACCGCTCCTACTTCGGCCAGAAGGACGGACAGCAGGTGGCGGTGGTCAAGCGGATGACTCTGGACCTGAACCTGGGAACAGAGATCATCGTGGTGCGCACGGTGCGAGAGCCCGACGGCCTGGCCATGAGCAGCCGCAACGTCTACCTGACGCCTGCGGAGCGTCGTGCCGCGCCGGTGCTGTACCTGGCCCTGTGTCGCGTCCGCGAGCTTTGGCAGCAAGGCCAGCGGGATGCCGAGGCCATGCGCCAAGAGATGGTGCGTCTCATCACCAGCGAGCCGTTGGCACAGGTTGACTACGTGAGCATCGCCGCCGCCACGACCCTGGAGGAGCTAGCGCAGGTGAATGGCCCCGCCATGGTTTCCCTGGCCGTCCGCTTCGGCAGGACGCACCTCATTGACAACATCTCGCTACCATAGGCTCAGGACCGCCCTTCGATAAGCTCAGGGCGAACGGAACGCAGTTATCTCCGTTCGTGATGAGCTTAGTTTATCCTGAGCTGGCCGAAGGATCGAACCACGAAAACTTGAGCTAGCGGGAGCAACCCATGGCAGAGAAGAAATCACAGATCATATTACTGGGTGAGTTCGCCTTATCTCAACATTTGTATATGCTGAGACAGGCGCGGTCTGCCACGCCGCGGGTGGCGTTTCTGGCTACCGCCAGCGGAGATTCCGATGCGCACATCGCCGGGTTCTATTCGGCTTTCTCCAAACTGGATTGCCATCCTTCGCACCTACCATTTTTCAAGAGGACCCCAGAGTTGAGGCAATACATCTTGGAGCAAGACGTAATCTATGTTGGTGGCGGGAATACCAAGAGCATGTTGGCCGTGTGGCGTGACTGGGGTTTGTCGGACATACTCAGAGAGGCATGGCAACAAGGTATTGTTCTAACAGGTACTAGCGCAGGCGCCATATGTTGGTTCGAGCAAGGAATAACCGACTCGTACTCTGAAAGGCTAGCGGCCATACCCTGCCTTGGGTTTCTTCCGGGAAGTTGCTGTCCCCACTATGACAGCGAACCGGAGCGGCGGCCTAGCTATCATGATCTCATCCTCAAGGGAGAGTCCTCTGCTGGCTTGGCGGTTGAAGACGGGGTAGCTGTACACTTCGTTGAGCGCACGATGCATACAGTCGTTGCTTCGAAGCCTGGCGCAAAGGCCTATCGAGTTCACGCAACGAAAGGCGCTGTCAAAGAAGAGGCCCTTCTTGTGAGGAACCTGGAGGCAAACCCCGTCTGAGCCTGCATTCGAGGAGTTTCCAGCCGTGTCTCAGCGATTCCTTGGCAAAGAGATCCAGGTCACTGTTGCAGGAGAGCTGCGCCATCCTGCCTCCTTCATCCTGGAAGGCAAGGAGCACACTGTCCAGGAGATCGTGGCCGCCTGGCCCGACCACGGTTTCGGAAGCACTCCCCTCAGCCGCAAGAGATGGTGGCTGTGCCACCACCGTAACTACTATACGGTGCGCACCAACGACGGTGCGGTTTTTGAAATATACTACGACCGGGGCGTCTCTTTGAAGAAATCAAAATACAAGAAGTGGTATGCGACCCGACAGCTAGACCCGCTGGACGAAACGTTGCGAGACGCCGCTCCTTGAAAAGAAGGCCTTTTTGAAGATACTGGTCACAAACGACGATGGCGTATATGCCCCTGGTCTCTGGGCTGCCGTGGATGCCCTGGAAGGCCTGGGCGAAGTGGTGGTGGTAGCGCCCGACAGGGAGCAGAGCGGCGTAGGCGCTTCCGTAACACTCAACAGCCCTGTGCGTGTTGTGGAGGTCGTGCCGCCGCTGGAAGGCATCCACACCTACGCCGTGGAGGGCACCCCTGCCGACAGCGTCATAGTGGCCCTGGAGTCCCTGGTGGAGAATGTGGGCATGGTGGTGTCGGGCTTCAACAGCGGGTTCAACCTGGGCGAGGATGTCCTGGTCTCGGGCACCGTGGGCGCCGTGCTACAGGGGTACTTCCGGGGCATTCCCTCTCTGGCGGTCTCCGTTGGCTCGCTGCACGCCACCGACTTCCGGGCCGCCAACCTGTTGCTTACTGCCCTGGCCCAGGAGGTGGCGGAGGGCGGCTTGCCCAGGTCGGTGCTGCTGAACGCCAACCTGCCGCCCGTGGCCCCCAAAGAGATCAAGGGGATTGATATGACGCGACTGGCCCGCCGCAGGTATGCCGACACAGTACGGAAGGGCGACGACGGCAAACGGGCGTACTACTGGATCACGCGCACCCGGCCGGCATGGGACGTGGAGGAAGGCACGGACGTATGGTCGGTGCGCCACCGGCGCATCTCCATAACACCGCTCCAGACGGATATGACGGCGGCTTCCGTCCTGGTCGGTGCCATAGGCCTCTCAGAACGGCTGCAACGCCTCTTCGGTCCCGTTTCAAGTTGACGCCCCAGATAGCCGTTGGTAGAATGGCTTTGCGGATGTGCCTTCTAGAATCGGCTCATCGGCGCGTGGGGGATATAGCTCAATTGGGAGAGCGCAGCGTTCGCAACGCTGAGGTTGCGGGTTCGAGCCCCGCTATCTCCACCAAAACTGTTGGCCTTCCCCTAGTGTCATAGCTTGCCCCTGTAGCTCAGGTGGATAGAGCAGCGGTTTCCTAAACCGTGTGCCCCGGTTCGAGTCCGGGCAGGGGCACCAGAATTCTTATCTAAAACTCCCTTGGTGGAGCATTCCACCAGGGGAGTTTTAGATAAGAATTCGTGTGATGCCATCTGTACCTGCACGACCCATAGACGCAATTTTGCCTCGTTCCCAACTGGAACGCGCCTTTCACATTTGCTATAATTACGCTTATTCTGCGCAGTGGAGGAACGATGTCTGTAGACCTGCTTTTCCGCATCAAAGCTCGCATAGGGGAGAAGAGCCTCCTCAAGCACCCTTTCTACCAGGATTGGCAAGCCGGCAAGCTCACCTTAGATGACCTCCGGAGCTATGCCGCCCAGTATTATCAGTTCGAGTCTAACTTCCCTGTCATGCTCAGCGCCATCCATAGCCGCTGTCCAGACCCGGAGGTTAGGCAGATCATTCTCGACAACCTCTGGGACGAAGAGCATGGCCCACGTAACCACGTCCACCTGTGGCTCCAGTTCGCCGCTGGCCTCGGCCTTACCAAGAGCGACGTCCTCCACGCTCAGGTCCTTCCCGAGACCCAGCGTCTAGTCGGCACGCTCAAAGCGCTTACGAGCACCGGTTCCTACCAGGAAGGTCTGGCCGCCATGTATGCTTACGAGGCCCAGGTTCCCGCTGTCTCGGCAGAAAAGGTCCGCGGACTCCAGCAGTGGTATGGGATCACATCGCCCGATGCGCTTGAGTTCTTCAACCTCCATATGGGCTTGGACATTGAGCACTCAGAAGGCGAGGCCAAGGCGATAGTTGGCAGGCCCCTTACGCCCCAGCAGGAGGCCGGTGTGGAGCAGGCGCTTGACCGCGCTCTGGACGCAATATGGGGCTTCCTCGATGGCGTTCAGCGGATGCGCGCCGTCACGGCAAGTCCTTAGCGCGTAAGCGGCGGCACCCGCGAGCATTCCAACTTGCCTGCAGCGCTGTTCACTGACGAATGGTCTGTGCATTCAATGCCATTGCCTTAGCCTTCTGAGGCCAGGGACAAATACGCCTTTAAGATTGACAATGTCATAGTAAGTCGCGTAACCTAGTCAATAGACCGAACGGTCGGTTTAGCGAGACTACATGCGTGCCACTCCTGCCATCGATACCAGCGACGCCCGCGAACGAATCCTAGATGCTGCTGTAGAGGTGCTTGCCCAACGGGGCTACTCCGCAGCGGGCGTTCAGGAGATCGTAGACCTCTCCTGCACTTCCAAGGGCAGCTTCTATTTCCATTTCCAAAGCAAGGAAAAGATGGTAATGGTGCTGGTGGACCGGATGAGTGAGAAGCTGGTCAATAAGATCCATGACGCCATTCGGCGCCAACCCACGCCTGTGCATCGTGTAGCCGGTGGGATAGAGGTCCTGATGTCCACATTCGCCCGCCAGCGCAAGGTTGCCCAGGTCCTGTTGCTGAACATCATGGGTCATGGCAAGGCCGTGGACAAAAAGTTTCTGCCCATGCGTGACCGGTTCGCGGGACTGATCCAGCAGGAGCTGGATGCGGCGGTGGCCCAGGGACAGATCGCTCCCCAGGACACGGTTCTGCTTTCACGTATGTGGGTAGGATCGCTACAGGAAGTGGTTTTGCGATGGCTACTGACAGGCCAGCCGAACCACCTGACAGATGCCACGCCAGCGTTGAGGTCAGCTCTGCTGCGGAGCATTGGTATCGATCCCGCCGCCATACAGACCTAGCACAAACCACGCAATAAGGCGAACTCACGAATGGTTTTTGGCTTAATGGCAGGCGTTCAGACAAAAGAGTTGCTCGATCGCCTGCGGCTTGGCAGGGAGAGGGCAGACGCTTCGGGGCGTCCTGTCCTGATCAGTGTCGCGCAACCTGGGCCACAAGATAGAACGGCCTTTTCCATATTTGGTGCCAGGGGAGTTCAAAACACCTACCGGAGCTTTTGGGCGCGGCCTTCCGGGGACTTCTGGCTGGTAGGAATAGGGACTGCCACAGCGATATCCGTCAATGGTGAGCGGCCTATAGACGAAGCGAGACGAGCGCATCGGTCGCTTTTTGAATCGGCGGTGATTAGCGACCCAGGAATACGAGGAGTTGGCCCGCTCTTTTTTGGTGGGTTCCGGTTTGATCCCCAGGCGCCCAGGAGTGACCTGTGGAAGGATTTCCCTGGCGGGCTTTTGGTGCTTCCCAAGTTTCTATTTACGTTTTCCGCAGGCAGCAGTTGGCTGACCATCAACGTGATAATGAAGCCAGGGGCAGACCCGGAGGAAGAGGCCGAAGCAGCCCTGGCTGAGTTGGGGCACTGGCTGAACGGGGCGCATGTTCCCAGCGAAGCGCACCCGGCTCTCCAGGTATTCCAAACTCCTTCGAATGAGTGGGAGCAATGGGTGCGTCAGTCTCTCCAGGCCATTGAAAATGGCCAGCTTACAAAGGTAGTGCTGGCACGGAAAATGACGTTGCAGGCGGAGAAAGAGTTCTCGACGGAGGCTGCTCTGTCCTGCCTATCCAGCGCCTACCCAGACTGTTCTGTTTTCGCTATGGATAATGGGGCTTCGACCTTCGTGGGTGCCTCTCCTGAATCAATCGTTCATCTAGATAAAGGCATCCTGAGCCTCTCATGCCTGGCCGGGTCCATAGCTCGGGGTGCTACTTCGGAGCAAGATCAGCAGTTTGCCGTCCAACTGCTGGCTAGCGCAAAAGACCGGCGTGAGCACGATGCGGTAGTAGCAATGATAGCGGAGACCCTAAGCAGGGCGTGTAATGACATTCACTGGGATGCTACCCCTCAGGTCGTGAAGCTACGCACAGTGCAGCATCTGGCCACCTTCTTCAGGGGCCACCCCAAGGAGCCGCATGACATCCTGGCTCTGGTGGAGCTGCTACATCCCACTCCGGCTGTGGCCGGCGTCCCCACGCCCAAGGCTATGGAGACCATTCGCCGGCTTGAGGGCGACCGTGGCTGGTACGCAGCCCCTGTGGGATGGCTGGACAATCATGGCGAAGGTGAGTTCGATGTTGCTATTCGTTCTGCCGTCGTCTGTGGGAAACAAGCAACCCTCTTCGCCGGGTCGGGAATAGTCCAGGGGTCAGAGCCAGACTTGGAGTTCAAGGAGACTGAGCTGAAGTTCCAGCCGATGCTGGCGGCACTGAGAGGATTCTGAGCATGCGCTTCGAGAACCGAAACTATGCCTTTGCTGGCGCTTTCGTTGAGGAGCTGGCCCGTTGTGGCCTGCGTCACGTCTGCATTTGCCCCGGTTCACGTTCTTCCCCGCTCGCTATTAGCTTTGCCCGCCAGCCTGCCATCAAGACGTGGGTTCACCTCGACGAGCGTTCGGCATCCTTCTTCGCCCTGGGCATGGCCCGCTCCCTGGGGGAGCCTGTGGCCCTGGTATGCTCTTCTGGCACCGCATCCGCCAACTTCTACCCGGCGATAGCAGAGGCCCGGAATAGCCTGGCCCCCATCATCGTCCTCACCGCGGACAGGCCCCCTGAGATATCGGACTGGGGAGCGCTACAGACAATAGACCAGGTTGGGATGTACGGGACTCACGCCAAGTGGTCGGTGAATATGCCGCCACCCGAGGCCACCAGGGAGCTTATGGCCTTCGTGCGGTCAACCGCCTGCAGGGCCTTCACCACCGCTCTGGAGCCGTCCGCGGGGCCCGTCCACGTCAATTTCCCATTCCGCGATCCCCTGGAGCCGGCGGTTGTTCCAAACGACTTCCCAGATACGGCAGAGGATATGGCCGACGAGGCGTGGCATGGCCGGGCGGATAACGGACCGTATATCCGGGCCGTCATGTCCGAACGTCAGCCTGTCCCTGAAAACGTGGAGCGCCTCGCCGCAGACCTGGCTTCTACAGAACGAGGGGTCATTATCTGCGGCCCGCAGTCCGATCCTGAACTAGCAGCGAGCGTATCAGCCCTGGCCAAGCGGCTCAGCTACCCCGTTCTGGCGGAACCCCTATCCCAGGTGAGGTGCGGCACCCACGACAGGTCAATGGTCGTAGACTGCTATGACGCATTTCTGCGGGATTCGGACCTTGCGGCGGCCTTGGCCCCAGAGGTTGTCATCCGCTTTGGAGCGCTGCCCACCACCAAAACCATCAGCCAGTACCTAGAGCGGCATCGCGCGGCGCGCCACATTATGGTGGACACAGGACAAAGCTGGAACGACCCGCTCCATGTCACATCGGACATGCTGCGCCTAGACCCTGTGCTCCTGTGCAACGGCATGGTCTCGTCCATAGAAGGGGGGCGTACCCCGGGGCCGTGGGCAAGCCGCTGGCGTCAGGTGGCATCTGCGACCAGGGCAGCGATGAAAAAGGAGATTGGCGGATTTCAGCAGATGTTTGAAGGCAAGGTTTTCAGCGAGTTGGCGCGGTTTCTGCCGGAGGATGCCACCTTATTTGCAGGCAACAGTATGCCGGTGCGAGACATGGACACATTCTTCCCATCCGGCGCGAAGCGGATACGCTTCATGACCAACAGGGGCGCTAGCGGCATAGATGGCGTCGTCTCCACGGCCCTGGGAGCCAGTGCCGTCGGCAGAGGAAAGCTGGTGCTGGTGATTGGCGACATCTCCTTCTACCATGATATGAATGGCCTACTGGCCGCTAAGGCTCATGGCCTCGATTCAACCATCATCGTTATCAACAACGACGGCGGCGGCATATTCTCGTTCCTTCCCCAGGCCGCATACGAAGACGTTTTCGAGACATATTTCGGGACGTCCCACGGCCTGACCTTCCGTGCCACGGCTGAGCTGTACAACCTAGGTTATCGTAAGGTCGAAGAGTGGCGCCAGTTCCAAGAGGCGGTGGCGGAGAGCCTAAACAGCAGCGGCACCGACATTATTGAAATCCCTGGCGATAGGGCTTTGAACGTAACCCTGCATCGCCGTGTGTGGGCCGCTGTTGCCGCCTCTGTTCAGGCGGCGGTAAGTAGGTAGCCATGGAGCGTTTGCTAATCAACCGTGTCCGCCTGAACGTAGAGGTCTCCGGAACGGGGCCACACGTTCTGGCTATTCATGGGTTCACGGGCAGCACAGCTACCTGGGCGACCCTGGCTACGGCTGTGGGCAAGGAGTACACGGTGGTTGCCGTGGATATGCTGGGCCACGGCGCTTCCGACGCGCCCCGTGACCCGAAACGGTACAGCATGGAGCGCTGCATCGAAGACCTGGAGGCGATTCTGGACCATCTGGAAATCGAACGTGTCCGCTGGCTGGGCTACTCCATGGGCGGGCGCATCGCATTGAGCGCCGCAATCGCACTGCCGCAACGCACCAGCGGCCTTGTTGCAGAGAGCGCATCGCCGGGGTTAGCCACGGCCGAAGAGCGAGCGTCGCGAGTTCAGGACGACGAGAAACTGGCAGAACGCATCGAGCAGGATGGCATAAAGCGGTTTGTGGACTATTGGGGAGCGATACCGTTGTTCGCCAGCCAGGCACGCCTGCCTGCCACTATACGAGACCGGCTGCGGGCGCAGCGGCTGCGCAGCAGCCCTTTGGGGCTAGCCAACAGCCTCAGAGGCATTGGCACAGGGGCGCAGCCATCGGTGCACGAACTGCTTTCTAATCTGGCAATGCCTACGCTGTGGATTGCCGGAAAAGAGGACGCCAAGTTTGCCGGCATAGCCCGAGACATGCACAGGCTGGTGCCCGGGAGCGAGATGCACATCGTCCCCAAAGCGGGACACGCAGTACATTTGGAGCAACCCGATGATTTCAATCAGGCGGTGCTTGGATTTTTGAGGGAACGCAAACCAGTGTCAAGCCAGGTTCAAGGGTGAGGAATACCACAGCGGCCTGCTGTTCAGAGGACCCGCTCTACTGAGGTGGGGAGGTCGGCTTGCAGCCACTCAGATTCTGTTTAGCTTCGAACAGGTTGCTGGGGAAAGGGGCGTCCAGATGGGCGAAGCCACTTTGGCGGGGGTTTGGGGTGTCCCACAGCTTCCAATGTTTCCCTCATTCCTGGTCAGGAAGGGGGGCAGGGGGGATGGTAGAGCGGATATTTCATCACTCCGCTAGGAGCTTATATTGCCCTTGACATCAATGCTGTACCTCTCCAGTGCTTCTTCATCCACGACCACGCCCAGTCCAGGTCCATGCGGTATGTTCAGCACGCCCTCAGTAGGCTCCAGCGGCTGCGAAAGCAGGTCGCTTTCCAGCAGACTCCCCGTGGCCAGGCCATGGGCAAATGGATGGGATGTTAGCAGCGATGCCAAATGGGCGCTGGCCGCTATGCCTACGCCAGATTCTAAAGAAGAGGTTACCACGACTGGCTTCGCAGCGTCGGCGGCCAGCCGCATTACGGCCTGCGCCATGTCCAGACCGCCAAGGCGTCCCGCCTTCAAGATAAACAGGTCTGCTGCGTCCGCCGCCAGCAGCTTGCGCATGTCGTTGGCTGAGCCCAGTGCTTCGTCCGCGGCAATGGGCACGGAGACGGCGCGACGCACCTCCCTTAAGCCAAGGATGTCCTTTGCGGCAACCGGTTGCTCCATGTACTCCAGGCCGTATGGTGCTAGCCGCCGGATAGCCTCAATTGCCTCGGATACGCTCCACCCCTGGTTGGGGTCAATTCTCAGCTTCACCATTGTTCCGACCGCTTCCCGCACCGATGCGACCAGCGCCAGGTCGTGTTCTATGCTTCCCACGGCCACCTTGAGCTTGAGGCTGGTGAAGCCCAGGGCGACCGCTTCCTTCGCCTCGCTCACCGCTTCCTCGACTGTCTCCGCTGCGATAAGCCAGTTCACAGGCAGGGGATGCGCCGTACCACCAAGCATCTCAGCCAGGGAGCATTGGTGGGCCTTCCCCTGGATGTCCAGTACGGCCGTTTCGATCCCGAAGCGGACCACAGATGAGACAGGTGAAGCTGTCAGGCTACTCCACGCTAGCGGCCAGGTTGGTTCTCTGCCCAGGAGTTCCGTAGCCCAGCCCGCTATGGCCCTGCCGATTCCTTCCACCTCTCGCCTGGTGCCCACTCCTACCGGCGATGCCTCTCCCACGCCTGTCAGCCCGGTATCGGTGTGCAGAAACAAAAACAGGCCGTATCGGATTGTGGCGCTGGTGTCGGATGTCACGTATGGCTGGCGGAACGGGATGGCAAACCCTTGCCAGGCAACGGTGGTAATCTTCACTGGTCCACCTTATTTGAAGAGGGCGTCAAATTGATGTTAGGCCCAAGCAGTAACGCGACAGGCCCGTTGCACGGAGTCCGAGTACTTGACATAAGTCGAATCCTGTCCGGCCCTTTTTGCACCATGCTCCTGGCAGACCTGGGGGCCGAGGTGGTGAAAGTTGAGCAGCCGATGACCGGCGACCCTGCACGCCACCTGGGGCCGCAGGTGGGCGGTGATGCGGCGTACTTCATGAGTGTGAACCGCGGCAAGAAGAGTATCACCCTGAACATCTTTTCGGAAGAGGGGCAGCGACTGCTGTGTGCGCTTGTGCCGCACTTCGATGTTCTCGTAGAAAACTACGTCCCAGGGATGATGGCGCGCCTGGGGCTTGGCTACGATAGGGTCAAGGAGTTGAATCCCCGTCTCGTTTACGCCTCCATATCTGGCTTCGGCCAAGACGGGACTTATGCTCACCGACCCGCCCTGGACATCATTGTGCAGGCCATGGGCGGTATGATGAGCGTGACCGGCGAGCAGGGCGGCCCGCCTCTGCGTCCAGGGGCGTCTCTGGGCGACAGCGTGGCCGGTATGTTCGTGGGGATGGCCATCGTCTCAGCCTTATTCGACCGTGAAAGAAGCAGCCATGGGCAGCACATAGACATATCCATGCTGGACTGCCAGGTGACGATGATGGAGAACGCCTTCTCCCGCTACTTCGCCACAGGGGAAGTGCCTGGCCCGCTGGGTTCTCGGCATCCCGCGGCCGCGCCGTTTCAGGCCTTCCGGGCTAGCGACGGCTATTTCGTAGTCGCCATGCTCACTGACCGTGAAGACACCTGGCTGCGCTTCTGTAATGCCGTTGGCGTTCCGGAGCTAGGCAAAGACCACCGGTTTCTGGATAACCTGAGCCGGATGAACAACTACGATGTTCTAAACGCTATACTCCAGAAGACCTTTCTTGAGAAGCCCGTGGCCTTCTGGTTGGAGGCGCTCTCAGGGGCCAACCTGTCCTGTGGGCCGGTGAACGACATTGCTGCGGTGGCCAGCGATCCCCAGGTGCTCCATCGCGGGATGGTGGCTACCATTCCCCACAAGAGGCTAGGAACCTGGCGAGTGGCCAACACCCCGTTCAGGCTTTCCCATGGCGCTAGCGGTCCAGCAGGACCATCGCCGGACCTGGGCGAACATACAGAGGAAGTGCTGGGGGGCTTGCTAAGGATGTCGGAGGATGAAATCAGCCGGCTGCGCAAGGCAGGGGTTCTCTAGTGTGTCCAACACGTACATCTATTATGTATGTCATTCTGAGCGGAACGCAGTGG
>SHYF01000010.1 GCA_009692985.1 Dehalococcoidia bacterium | reverse complement strand
GGAGGGCATCCAGTTCCATCCAGAGTCCATCATGACCCAGTCAGGCAAGGAGCTGCTACGGAACTGGTTGGAGGGGTAGGTTTGACTTACCCATATTGCCGTTTATATGGCAATATGGGTAATATGGCAGCGGAGGTAGACGACATGGTAACCAAGACAGCAAAGATTACCGTTGACCTGGGCAACACCGAACTCTACAAGGCAGTGAAGATTCTGGCCATCGAACGCGGCATTACGCTGCGAGAGGTAGTCGTGGAGGCGCTGAAGGAGTGGGTGGAAAAACAGGAGGACTTGGAAGACTTAGCTGATGCCCAGGCGAGGCTGGGTGAGCCGACACGTCCAATCGATGAGATCATCAAAGAGTTGGGCGAAAGTGACCTACTCCCTAACAACGGCTAGGTCGGCTGACCGCGACCTCCGGCGACTGGAGGGCAAAATTCTGAGGCAGGTCGCTACTAAGATAATCTCGCTTGCTCAGAATCCTCGCCCACAGGATGTTAAACTCCTTCATGGCCTGGACAGGATTTATCGGGTTGCCAGCGTGGAGTACCGCATTCTCTACACGATAGACGATGACAAGCAATCGGTTGTTATCCTGCATGTGAAGAACAGGCGTGAAGCCTACAGGAACCTGTAACCCAGGTGGGCAAGGAGCTGCTGCGGAATTGGCTGGAAGGGTAGGAACCAACAAGAATCATGACCACCTCGGATTGGATTCAACTCTCAGTAGGTATTGTACTTTCCCTCACGTTGGTGGCTGTCATTTGGTATGCTTGGGAAACTAGGAAAATGGCAAAGGCCACTGAGACTCTAGCCAAGGAAGCAGAAACCCAGAGGCTTGCTTTGTACGAGCCGTCGATACAGCCTTACGTGAGGCATCATCCACGGAATGAAATGGGCAGCGCCCGTTTCCATGAATGGGAGATACTCTTTCCTAATACAGGCCAAGGCGATGCATATCAAGTCGAGCCGACGATTCTTTTGGATAGGGATCCCAATTATTGTGAGGAAGCTTGGACAAAGGGCAAGCATCCTGCAAACGAGCCGCAAAGAGTAACCCGAGAGCCTTGGCCCATCATTCCCATTGGGGCATCACAAGATTGGGGACTAGATACCCTGGGAAGCGCAAAGGATTATGTAGTTGCGGCGATGTACAAAGATCGTATTGATCGCCTGTTCATCTCCGGTTATGGATTTCGAATGGAGCAGGACGGCATGAGGCCAACAAAAGCTATTCCACCACGTTTATGCAAGGAGGCGAGTTAGCGCCCATGATCCGCCAAGCAATTGACAAGATAGTACGGGGCAAAGACCTCACCCAGGAGGAGGCGGGTGGGGTCATGAATGAAATCATGGAGGGCCAGGCCACCCATGCCCAAGTCGCCGCCTTCGTCACGGCGCTGCGCATCAAGGGAGAGTCGGCGGAAGAGATCACCGGCATGGCCACCATCATGCGCGAGAAGTCCTTGAAGGTCGTTACCGACGGCTTCCTGGTGGACACCTGTGGCACCGGTGGCGACGGCCACAACACAATGAACGTATCCACGGCAGCTGCCATCGTTGCCGCGGCTGCGGGCCTAAAGATAGCCAAGCACGGCAACCGCGCCGCATCCAGCGCCTGCGGCAGCGCCGACATCCTGGAGGCCAACGGCGTCAAGATTGACCTGAGCCCGGATGGCGTGAAGCGGTGTATCGATGAGGTGGGCATGGGGTTCATGTTCGCGCAGGTGTTCCACCCGGCCATGCGCCATGCCGCTGTGCCGCGACGGGAGATAGGCATACGCACCGTGTTCAACATCCTGGGGCCGCTCACCAATCCCGCCGGTGCTCATGCCCAGCTTCTAGGCGTCGCCGACCCTGGCCTGGGAGAGAAGATGGCATTGGCCCTGGGCCACCTGGGGACGCAGCGGGCAATGGTGGTGCACGGCTCGGAAGGCATGGACGAGATATCCATATCGGGGCCTACACGGGTATGGGAGCTTACGGATGGCAAGGTGCGCACCCATACCATCACGCCGGAGGAGGTCGGGCTGCCCAGCGCACCGCTGGATAACATCAAGGGTGGCACACTGGAACATCACAAAGAGATGTTCCTCAGCGTGCTCAATGGCGCGCTGGGGCCTGCCCAGGACGTGGTGGCACTGAACGCAGCTGCCGCCCTGGTGCTGGGCGGCAAGGCCCGCGACCTGAAGGATGGCATTGCCTTGGCAAGAAGGGCCATTGCCAGCGGCGCCGCGCGCAAGAAGCTGGCGGACCTGGCCGCCATGAGCCAGAAGCTGAGCTGAGATGCCCACCATCCTGGACGAAATCCTTGAATCCAAGCGGCGGGAGCTAGTGCGTCAGAAGCGAGAGCGGTCGCTTTCAGAGATGGAGCGGCGCGCCAAAGCGACGCCGCTGCCCCTGAACCTCTCGGGCGCTCTCATAGGGCCTGGCGTCCGCCTCATTGCCGAGTGCAAGAAGGCGTCGCCGTCGCGGGGACTGCTGTCGCCCAGCTACGATCCTGCGTCCCTGGCCCGCACCTACGCTGAAAACGGCGCCGCCGCCATCTCGGTACTGACGGAGGTTGACCACTTCCATGGCAGCCTGGAGCATCTGGCGCTGGTGAAGGAGGCCGTAAGAGGTCTGGGCTTGCCTGTGCTGCGCAAGGACTTCATATTCGACCCGTACCAGGTGTACCAGGCGCGGGCCTTCGGCGCAGATGCACTGCTGCTGATAGTCGCCATGCTGTTGCCCACACAGCTACGAGAGCTACTTGGCGTGACGCAGTCCATTTGGGTGCAGGCGCTGGTGGAGGTGCACTCGGAGGCGGAGCTGGAGGCAGCTCTGGAGGCAGGCGCAGAAATCATAGGCGTCAACCACAGGGACCTGAGAACGTTTCAGATGGACATGGGCCTAGCGGAGCGCCTGCGGCCTCTTATCCCCAAGGGGAAAGTCGTGGTAGCTGAGAGCGGCATCCACAGCAGGGATGACATTGCCCGCATGAAGAAGGCCTGTGTTAACGCTGTGCTGGTGGGCGAAGCCCTGGTTACAGCGCCCGACGTGGCGGCCAAGGTGCGGGAGCTGGCTGGGGCACAATAAGTTGTCATCTGTTCGGGAGAGTCCAGAGAGGGCGATGCCCTTTCTGGCGAGGGTTTGGGGGTATCCCCCATACCCTTTTCTCTTACCCCCTCTCCATTAGGGAGAGGGGGCTAGGGGGTGAGGGTTCTTGATTCGCATCAAGATATGTAGCGTTCAAGATGTGGAGCACGCCCTGGCCGCCGCCGAAGCCGGCGCCGACTACGTTGGCCTGAACTTTGTCCCTGGAGCGCGGCGCTGCCTGACGGAGGAGAAGGCCAATCTAATAGTCAAAGCGTACCGCCAGAAGCACGGTCGCATGAGGCCAAGGCTGGTGGGCATCTTCGCTGACCAGCCGCTGGAAGAGGTGAACCGCATCCTGGACGACTGCGACTTGGACATGGCGCAGCTCAGCGGGCATGAACCGCTGGACTACTGCCTGCAACTGGGGCGTCCCGTCATCAAGGCGGTGCGCGTCCCTCTAGGCCAGCCCATCCAGCAGGTGGTAAGCGCTCTGGACGCTGTTCTTGCTAAACTAGAGTCGGCGAACATACTACCGTTGCTAGACCCTGACGTAGCCGGTGCCTACGGAGGCACCGGCGCCACCTTCGATTGGAACATCGCCGCGCAACTGGCGCCTCTCCATCAGTTCTTGATGGGAGGCGGCCTTACGCCTGACAACGTAGCCCAGGCGGTGCGCGATGTCGGTCCCTGGGGCGTGGACGTATCAAGCGGCGTGGAAACGAATGGGATGAAGGACGTGGTGAAGATAAGGGCATTTGTGGCAGCGGCGCGCGGTGTACGATCACGGTAAGAGGGAAGGGTAAGAAGGCGCACCCTGGGAGGAAATATGGACGCGTACGATGACGAACAAAGGCAACTATGCGAGGAAGTCGTTCAAGTCACTAAGGAGTACAAGCAGTTCCATACAAGGGTTAGTGGCCTAGAAATCTGTAAGGTGATCGGAAAGTTTCTGAAGCCACACCTCCCGGCTGGCTGGACGGTCTCAGAACCTGATGTCTACATCCGCGAAATCGGACGGCCTCGGCTAGTTCAGTGGGACCTTCTGCTGGTGAGATCGGACGCTCAGCCGGAGCGGCACGGCAGCGAAGCAATCTATGAGCCTCAGCAGGTAGGCGCTGCCCTTGAGATAAAAGCGACTGGCATTCGGGACAAGAAGGATGGGTACAAGGAGAAGCTGGGGCGGCTGCGTAAGAACTTCCAGCAAGTACGGGACACGAATCCAGAATTCTGGGGCGTGCTGCTGACGGTCAAGGGCACGATTAGCCCGGCAAAGCGCACGGCCATAGACTATGAAAATATCAGAAAGGATACACTAGAACCGGACTACGGTGTATTCACCCTTCGAAACCAGCGCTCTGAAATTCAATACGGCGCGTGGCAGGCGTTCACGAGAGAGATACTGCGCCACCTCCAGCCTGGCCTAGCCATGAAGGTAACAAAGCCACTCTCTGATAGTCGTGGCCGCTTTGGAGAGTACGGAGGCCGCTTTGTGCCCGAGACCCTCATGGCGGCCCTGGAGGAGCTGGAGGCTGCGTACCGCTCGGCCCAGGAGGACGCTGCTTTCCAGGCAGAGCTGGCCTCTCTGCTGAAGCACTACGCCGGACGTCCCACACCTCTGTACCACGCCGCCAACCTGAGCCGTCGTCTGGGCGGCGCGCAGATATACCTCAAACGGGAAGACCTGGCCCACACCGGCGCGCATAAAATTAACAACGCCTTGGGACAAGGCTTGCTGGCCAGACGCATGGGCAAACGGCGAATAATTGCCGAGACCGGCGCGGGCCAGCACGGAGTCGCCGCCGCCACGGTTTGCGCCATGCTGGGCATGGAGTGCATCGTCTACATGGGCGAGGAGGACATGCGCCGCCAGGCCCCTAACGTCTACCGCATGCGGCTGCTGGGAGCGGAAGTGCGTCCCGTGTCCAGCGGCACCCGCACACTGAAGGACGCCATCAACGAGACAATCCGCGACTGGGTGACCAACGTGGAGACCACCCACTACCTTCTTGGCAGCGCCGTGGGGCCACATCCGTACCCAATGATGGTGCGCGACTTTCAGTCGGTGATAGGCAGCGAGGCCAGGACGCAAATACTGGAGGCTGCAGGTCGCTTGCCCGACTACGCCATCGCCTGCGTGGGTGGCGGCAGCAACGCCATAGGCCTGTTCTACCCACTCCTGGCTGACGAATCGGTGCGTCTGGTAGGCGTCGAAGCTGGGGGAGAGGGCATCGAGACAGGCAAGCACGCCGCAACCCTGGTGGCCGGCAAGCCGGGGGTGCTACACGGCTCCTTCTCGTATCTTCTACAGGACGACGACGGCCAAGTGCGGGAGACCCATAGCGTCTCGGCGGGGTTGGACTATCCTGGTGTTGGGCCGGAGCACTCATACCTCAAAGACATTCACCGGGCCACCTACATCGCCGTGACGGATGCCCAGGCGCTAGAGGGGTTCCGACTGCTATGCCGTACCGAGGGCATCATTCCCGCCTTGGAGCCTGCCCACGCTATCGCGTATGTGGCTCAGTTGGCTCCTACGCTGAGCACGGACGTCATTATCCTCGTCTGTCTCAGCGGACGCGGCGACAAGGATTTGCAGACGGTGCAGGAAAGCACCTAGCAGGGTGCGGAAAAACTCCCTCGACCATCCCCCTGACCCCCTTCCTGGCCAGGAAGGGGGATGACAATTGAATTTGGGGGATACCCCCAGACCTCCACCAAAGGGGTTTCGCCCCTCTGGACTCCGCTTAACAACACTTGCGTGGCTGCGCCGCTATCCGCGTGTGACGCCACCGCTGATGCTGTCCGGCCTAATCTTCAGTATCACGCGCACTTCGCCTGGCCGGAAGTTGTATCTTTCAGCCCCCGTGTACTTCTTCGCCAGAAAGGAAATGTGGTCGTTAGCGCCAGCCGTTGTGATCTCCACAACTGTGCCCCTGGCCCAAAGGGAGCCTGCCCACGGGCTTTCGGGGTCCGTCATGGAAACTGCGACACGGGGGTTACGTTTCACGTTTCGCGTCTTGACCCTTCCCTCGGCTGTATTGATCAGGATGTACTCGCCGTCTGTGTCCACCCAAACGGGCGTGACCTGGGGCGACCCATCCTGCATGACAGTAGCAATGTGCGCTAGCACCGGCTTTCGAAGTAGCTCCACTGCCTTGGCCGGAAGTTTTGTCTCCATGTTTTTCTCCTTTGACCATCCCCCTGACCCCCTTCCTGAAAGGAAGGGGGGAAAGATAATTTCTGGGGGGCACCCCCCCAGTTCCCCCGCCAAGGGGGCTTTGCCCCCCTGGACTCCCGTGGGGAGCGGGCCCAATGTAACGCTGATTTCTGCTGGGAAGTACTAAATAGTCTGCTGCGCCTATTCTACCTAAGCGTAGCTTGTAAAGAAATGGCTGGCATTATCCCTGCCAAGCCAAGGCAACCAGCGTGCCCCCGCCCTTTCCATCAATTCCTAGCTATGCTATACTCCGCCTGTCTTGGAGGAAGTTACGAAACCCACTATGAACCAGCAAATCAGATTCCTCAATAAAGGCACAGTAACCACCGTTCAGGGCTTCGAGGCTGGAGCCACCTTCGCGGGCATGAAGACATACGCCGAGGACAAGTACGACCTGGGCATAGTCTACTCCACACTCCCTTGCGTTTGCGGCGGCGTGTTCACCGCCAACAGGATCAAATCGCCTTCCATAGTTCTCACCCAGGAGCATGTCCGGCTGGGGGCCGTACGGTTGGTGGTGGCTAACAGCGGCATTGCCAATACATCGGTTGGACATCAGGGTAGGACGGATGCAGAGGACGTGGTCCGGCTGGTATCAGCGCAAATGGAGGTGCCGGAGGCGGAGGTGGCCTTCTTGAGCACAGGGTTGATCGGAGTCGAGCTGCCGATGGCCTTGATCCGAGCCGCACTACCAAAGATTCAACTCTCTCCATCGGGCGGCAACGCCTTTGCCAGGGCGATCATGACCACCGATACACGACCCAAGGATGCGGCGGTGGCCTATAGCTTTGGCGGTCGCACAGTCACCGTGGGCGGCGTGGCCAAAGGCTCTGGCATGATCCACCCCGACATGGCAACCATGCTGGCTGTCCTTGCCACTGACGCCTCTGTGGAGGCCTCGTTTCTCCAACGTGCCATAAAGCAGGCTGCCGACCGCTCCTTCAACATGATCTCAGTGGACGGCGACACCAGCACCAACGATACCCTGCTGATCATGGCCAACGGCGCTGCTGGTGGCGCTCCCATTAGCGAAGGGTCCCCGGAAGCTGCCCTCTTTCAGGACGCAGTCACGCAGCTTTCTATTCATCTGGCCAAGGAGATCGTCCGGGACGGCGAGGGGGCCAGCAAGCTCTTTGAGGTCATAGTGGAAGGCGCCAGGAACGAAAAAGAGGCGCGCATGGCCGCTCGGACCATCGCCAGTTCCAACCTGGTCAAGACCGCCGTCCATGGCAACGACCCCAACTGGGGACGCATCATAGGTGCCCTGGGACGCAGCGGCGCCCATGTCCGGGAGGAGCGGCTTGCCCTGTACGTAAACGACGTGTGCCTTATGGAGAAGGGGGTGCCCATACCCTTCTTCAAAGATGCCGTGGTGCTCCAGATGAGAAGCCCGGAGGTGTCCTTCCGGGTCAATCTCCACCTGGGCGATGGGCGGGCCGTTGCCTGGGGATGCAATCTTAGCGAGGCCTACGTAACCTTCAACAGCGCCTACACCACTTAGCATTCATGTCCCTGACTCCTAAAGGCTGAACAGTGGACCGAAAAAGGGTTCCCTATGCCTGCCAGTTCCAGGCCCGTTGTTGTAAAGATAGGTGGTAGTACGCTGGGAGTGTCCGACACCTCGCTGTATGACCTGGTGACACTCCAAAGGCAAGGGGTTGTGTCCGTGGTGGTTCATGGCGGAGGCCCCGCCATCAGCGGGTGGATGCAACGGCAGGGCCTGACGCCACGGTTTGTCCGTGGGCTTCGGGTCACCGATGCGCCCAGCCTGGAGATTGTGGTAGCGGTGCTAGCTGGACTCATCAACAAGCAACTGGTGGCAAAGGTTATGGCCCTGGGCGGGCGGGCTGTGGGGATCAGCGGCGCCGATGGTGGCCTACTACAAGCCAGGCCGGCCAATCCGGAGCTAGGGCTGGTCGGAGAGGTCGTGGGTGTAAATCCGGAACCAGTGCTGGAGCTGATACGGGCAGGCTACATACCTGTGGTGGCCCCAGTGGGCATCCATCTGCCCATGGAGGCTGGGGATGAGTGTACGCTGTTGAATATCAATGGCGATACCGCTGCCGGCCATCTGGCCTGGGCATTGAACGCGGACAAGCTGGTCTTTCTCACAGACGTGGAGGGTGTGCTGGACTCTTCCAAGCGCCTGATATCCAGGGTTACTGCCAGGGAGGTACGAGGTCTGATATCTTCGGGGACGGCGGATGGCGGTATGATTCCAAAGCTTGAGGCCTGTATGAAGGCACTGGAGCGGGTTCCCGTAGCCCGCATACTGGACGGACGAGTCCCCAAGGCGCTGCTGGCCGCCATCAACGGTCAAGGTGGCGGCACGTGGCTGACGGGGACAGCATAGGAAAGGAAGTGAATTAGCGTGCGCGAAAACGGCGGGATTCCCCCATTTGCTGGCTGGGAAGGTGTCACGGCGCTGCCAGGACAGTTAGGCAGGTGGCTCAAGCTGGTCTTGGCTATTGGATTCGTTGCCCTTCTGCTGGTGGGACTCAACGTTCTGCGGTCCATCTTTACCGACTGGCTCTGGTTCGATAACGTCGGCTTTCTGAGCGTATTCACCAAGATTCTGTGGACACGCGTCTGGCTGTTTCTTGCCGGGGCCGGGTTGTTTGGTGTGCTGTTAAGTGTCAACGTAATCGTGGCACGGCGCCATGCCCGTGGGGAGTCTGTGCTGCCCCTGCCTGCCGAGTTTCTGCGCTGGCTGGACCGGATATTGGTGGTGGGTATTATAGTTGGGTCATTGCTTGCTAGCATTGTCATTGGGTCCACCGTGTCCGGCAAGTGGGAGCTGCTGCTCAGACTGGTGAGCACCACGCCTTTTGGCCCCACCTTGGACCCGGTGTTCGGAAAGGACATTTCCTTCTTCGTTTTCACGCTTCCAGTGCTGGAGATGATTCAGGGTTGGTTTCTGACTGTTTTCGTCGTGCTGATGGCGGCCACAGGGCTGGTGTATGTGGTCCACTCATCACTGCGCGGCGTACCATTTGTGGTTACGCCTTGGATCAGGAACCACGTGGCGGTGCTGGGGAGCTTGACCTTTTTTGACCTGGCGTTTCGTCACTTCTTGAACCGGTATGACCTGCTCTTCTCCGAAACTGGAGCAGTTGTTGGTGCTACCTACGCAGACGTTCATGCCAGACTGCCGGCCCAGTTGTTTCTCACTGCCGTTGCTGTGGCAGCTGGCGTCCTTCTTTTGGTTACTCTGCTGCCCGCGCTGCGGGGCCCCCGTGGCAATCGTCTGATTGTGGGCGCAGTAGCCCTATGGGTTGGCTCCTTTGTCCTGGTAGGCAACCTTTATCCCTCTTTCGTGCAGCGATTCACGGTGAACCCCAGTGAGCTGGAAAAAGAGAAGCCATACATAGCCAGGAACATCGAGTTCACCAGGGCCGCCTTTGGTCTGGATCGCGTGGAGCCGCGACGCTACTCAGCGCGGACGGAGGTCTCCGTGGACGATATTCAGGCGAACCGAGCAACGATAAATAACGTCCGCTTGTGGGACCCAGCGCCTCTTATGGATGTCTACAACCAGATCCAGCATCTACGTTTGTACTATAACTTCAAGGACGTTGACGTGGACCGGTACACAGTCAACGGCGATTACCGGCAGGTACTCATTGGCGCGCGGGAGCTATACCCTCAAAACCTGCCCCCTGAGGCACAGCGGTGGGTCAACCAGAGGCTACAGTACACCCACGGGTACGGCGCTGCGGCCAGCCCTGTAACTGAGTTCACAGGCGATGGCAAGCCGGTGTTCTTTGTCCAGGACGTTCCACCCAAGGGGCCCATACCGATCACCAGGCCGGAGATCTACTTTGGCGAGAACACGGGCAACTACGTCATAGTCAACAGCCTCCAGGCGGAGTTTGACCGGCCTACGGTGGAAGACCTTCCCGTATATGTCAAGTACGCCGGTGAGGGCGGAGTGAAGCTCAGTTCTACTCTCCGGCGACTGGCCTACGCCTGGCAGTTTGCCGACATCAACATACTCATCAGCGGCCAGATTACGCCTGAGAGCAGAGTCCAGTACTATCGCGATATTCAGGACAGAATCAGAAAGATTGCGCCCTTCCTGGTGCTGGACCATGATCCCTACATGGTAGTGGAGGAAGGCCGTATGGTGTGGATCCAGGACGCCTACACCGTTACAAACCGATATCCGTATTCACGTCCCTTCAACAACTCATTCAACTACATTAGGAACAGTGTGAAGGTGACCATTGACGCCTATCAAGGCACCATGGAGTTCTATGTGGCTGATACCGAGGATCCCATAGTCCGGGTCTACGAAACTATCTTTCCCGGCCTTTTCAAGCCCCTGGAGCAGATGTCGCCATTACTGCGGGCTCACCTCCGCTACCCAGAGGATCTTTTCACCGTTCAGGCGGAAACCTACCTCCAGTACCACATGACAGATCCCACGGTCTTTTTCAACAAAGAAGACCAGTGGAGCGTGCCTCAGGAGATATTTCTTAACAAGCAGCAACGGGTAGAGCCATACTACGTCATCATGAAGCTCCCAGGAGAGGACCGGGTGGAGTTCGTGCTGATCCTTCCATTTACACCAGCGCAGAAGCCCAACATGGTGGCCTGGTTGGCGGCACGCATGGACGGGAATGATTACGGCAAGCTGGTTCTCTTCGAATTCCCACGCGGCGTCCAGCTTGATGGCCCAAGTCAAGTGGAGGCGCGCATAGACAACGATACGTTTATTTCCCAGCAGTTCACTCTCTGGAGTCAGGCAGGCTCCAAGGTAATCCGGGGGAATCTGCTGGTCATCCCCATTGGCGAGTCCATACTGTACGTGGAGCCTATCTTTTTGGAAGCCCAAGACCTTGCGCTTCCTGAGTTGAAGCGCGTCATTTTGGCCTCATCCAAGAAGGTTGTCATGGAGCCAACTCTGGAAGGGGCATTGGCTGCGCTTCTGGGCGTGCCATCAGGCACCGTGACGCCGCCGCCGCCGTCTGGCCAGCCAACGCCTGGGATATCGGAGGCTGCCCAGCGGCTGGAACGCATCCAGAAGGCGCTCCAGGACCTGAAGAACGGTCTTATCAGCTTGGAAGATGCTGTGCATGCGCTGGCACAGCTATTGCAGGAGGAGAGGAAATGACATCCTGGCAAGAGATAGAGCGCAAGTATTATATGCAGACAGTGCGCCGCCAGCCTGTGACCATCGTACGCGGGCAAGGCACCAGGGTGTGGGATGAAAACGGCAAAGAGTACCTGGACTTCACCGCTGGCTGGGCTGTGAACAACCTGGGCCACTGCCATCCCGCCATAGTGGATGCCATTCGCGCCCAGGCGGCTACTCTGATGCAGACGTCCAACCAGTTCTACACCGTGCCGCAACTCCAACTTGCGCGGGTCCTGGTGGAGAATAGCTGCATGGACAGGGTGTTCTTCTGCAACAGCGGCGCCGAGGCCAACGAAGGTGCGGTGAAGCTGGCCCGCAAGTACGGACGGCTGCATCGCAACGGAGCCTACGAGGTCATCACCGCCCTCAACTCCTTCCACGGGCGCACCCTGGCCATGGTGGCCGCCACGGGGCAGCCTCACTACCAGGAGAACTGGAAGCCGCTGCCCCAGGGCTTCGTAAACGTGGAGTACAATGACCTTGCGGCCATCCGCAGTGCCACTACAGACAAGACATGCGCTGTCCTGCTGGAGCCGTTGCAAGGTGAAGGCGGAGTCAACGTCCCCGCCGAGGGGTATCTGAAGGCTGTGCGGCAGTGGTGCGACCAGCAGGGGCTGCTGCTCATGTTCGACGAGGTGCAGACGGGCATGGGCCGTCTGGGGACACTGTTCGGCTACCAGTCGTTTGACGTGGAGCCGGATGTCATGACACTGGCCAAGGGCCTGGGAGGAGGCGTGCCCGTCGGCGCATTCCTGGCCAAGCAGCAGGCTGCGGTGCTCGAACCCGGCGACCACGGCTCCACCTTTGGCGGCAACGCCCTCACTTGCGCCGCCGCCTACGCTTCCGCCCAATTCATCATAGACAACGACGTACCTGCCCGCGCCAAAACCATGGGAGCGTACCTGAAAAAGGGACTGGAAGGGTTGAAGGCCCGCCACTCCTACATCACCGATGTACGGGGCATGGGACTGCTGCTGGCTTTGGAGTTCAAGGCCGAGATTTCAGCCAAGGTGCTGCCGGCCTGCAACCAGGAGGGGCTGCTGCTCAACGCCGTCCGTCCCAACGCCATCCGCCTGATGCCGCCATTGACCATCTCCAAGGAAGAGGTAGACCAGGGACTGGAGCGGCTGGAGAGGGGTCTGGGGAAGGTAGTGTAACGTCATTACGGGGCAGCTTCTTCTCCCCCTTGGGGTAGGAGTGACCTCTTCCTAACCCTCTCCTGCAAGGAGAGGGACTATTCTCTCCCTCGATGCGGTGGAGAGTTAGAGATGGGGTCTTCTGAAGGAGTCCTAGACGAAGTCGGGACGACTGAAGAATCTGGGGTGGGGCAAGAGTTTCGATTTGGACTCCCATGCAAACTGCAGCAGACATTAGAAAAGCGTTCCTGGACTTCTTCCAGGGCAAAGACCACCTACTTATCCCCAGCTCGTCGCTGATACCGGCGGGCGACCCCACGCTGCTGCTTACCAGCGCCGGCATGGTACAGTTCAAGCCATACTTCACCGGCGAGATGACGCCGCCGCAGCCAAGGCTCACCAGCGGCCAGAAGTGTTTCCGAGTCTCGGACGTGGACTCCGTGGGCGACACCAGCCACCTCACATTCTTCGAGATGCTTGGCAACTTCAGCGTGGGCGACTACTTCAAGAAAGAGGCCATCGCCTGGGGGTGGGAGTTCGTCACCAAGAACATGGGGCTGAAGCCAGCGCAGCTATGGGCGACAGTCTTCCGTGACGACGACGAAGCCTACGCTCTGTGGCAGAAGACGGGCATCCCTGCGCGGCGCATCCGTAGGTTTGAGGAGAGGGACAACTTCTGGGGGCCGGCTGGCGACGAAGGCCCCTGCGGCCCGTGCAGCGAGATTCACTACGACTTCGGCGGGACGTGCCGCCTGGGCAAGTCGGACGCGGAATGCGGCCCCAACTGCGCGTGTGGCCGCTTCCTGGAGCTTTGGAACCTGGTGTTCATGCAGTTCTACCAGGACAATCAGGGCAAGCGGACACCGCTGCCCAGGCCAAACATAGACACGGGCATGGGCCTGGAGCGCGCCGCCCTCATACTGCAAGGCAAGGCATCCATATACGAGACAGACCTGTTCCAGCCCATAGTGTCCCGTGTTGCGGGACTGGCAAACAAGACATACGGCCAGGACGCCGAGACAGACAAAGCCATCCGAGTTGTTGCAGAGCACGCCCGCAGCGCCGCATTCCTGATAGCCGACGGCGTGGTGCCGGACAACAAAGGCCGGGGCTACGTCCTACGTCGGCTCATCCGGCGGGCTATACGCTTTGGCCGCAAGTTAGGAATAAAGTACGTGGAGGGTGGTCTTCTGTCACCAGTGGCTGAGGTGGTTATCTATCAAATGGGTTCGATATACCCGGAGTTGGCCAGCGGACGGGAGCTCATCCTGCGGATGCTGCAACAGGAGGAGGAGCGGTTTGGGGAGATATATGAATTGGGGGTATCCCTCTTAGAGCAGAAAATGATTCCACTTCATAGAGATGTTGGAACGTCGGTGAAGGGTAAACCGACAGACAGTCCATATAATGTCATAGCTACAGGCGGAACTTTACAAATCCCGGCAGCTATGCGAGCCTCGGAAGAAGGAATCTTGAATGCTCTTACCAATCCGCTGTTGGAGATCCGAACTGTAGGTGAGGCAGTCCGATTCAGCAAACAAATCGTAGGTATCGAAGCTTTTCTATTGTGGGACACCTACGGCTTCCCCGTAGAGGTCACCGCCGAAATCGCCAACGAGCACGGCCTGAAAGTGGACATGGAAGGCTTCCAGCGTGAGATGTCGGCCCAGCGCCAGCGTGCCCGCGCCGCGGGCGGCTTCGGCACGGGCCTGGACGCCGTACGCGTCTACCAGGAGCTTGGTATTGCTGGCACCCGCTTCCTGGGCTACGATGCCACCACCGCGCGCTCTGTCGTGGTGGCCTTGCTGGTGAACGGCGTCTCTTCGACAATGGCAAACGAGGGCCAGCAGGTGGAGGTTATCCTACGCGAGACGCCATTCTACGCCGAGGGCGGCGGTCAGTCGGGCGACACCGGCTTCATAGAAGCCCCCGGCTGGTTCGTCCAGGTGGAAGATACGCAGTCGCCCATAGCCGGCCTCATAGTCCACAAGGGCAAGGTGGTCCGTGGCACTGCACAGCTAGGCGAGATTGTGACGGCCACCGTGGACCGCGAGCGGCGCATGGACTGTGCCCGCAACCACACAGCCACCCACTTGCTGCACGCCGCCTTGCGCCAGGTGTTGGGCACCCATGTCCGGCAGCAAGGCTCGATGGTGGCCCCCGACCGCCTGCGCTTCGACTTCACCCACGTCAGCCCGCTGATGCCGGAGGAGCTGCAACAGGTGGAGGCGCTGGTCAACGACCGCATTCGCGCCAACGTGCCTGTGCATAAGCGGGAGACCACCTATCGCCAAGCCGTGGCCGAGGGCGCCTTAGCCTTCTTCGGCGAGCGCTATGGCGACCACGTTCGCGTTGTGGAGGTTCCCGTAGGGGCGACGCATGCGTCGCCCTTTGGTGTCCACCCTTCGACAGGCTCAGAGCCTGTCCTGAGTTCACCTAAGGAGCGAACGGACATACCCAAGCCATTCAGCTTTGAGGTGTGCGGCGGCACCCACGTGGACGCCACGGGCGACATCGGCTACTGCCACGTCCTGGGCGAGAGCAGCGTCGGCGCTGGGCTGAGGCGCATCGAGGCTGTCACAGGCCGCGCCGCTGAGTCTCTGGTGCGAGAGCAGTCGGCGGCTTTGGGCAAGCTTGCTCGCCAGCTGGAAACGTCGCCGCAGGAGCTTGATGGAATGGTTGCGACTCTACTGGAGGAGCTGGCGCTGCTACGCCGCCAGGTGTCTGCAAATGAGCGGGCATCTTCCAGGCAGCAGGCTCAGTTCCTGCTGGAGCGTGTGCAAGAGGCTGACGGCCTGAAGTTGGTTTCAGGAGTTGCCAATGTCGGTTCTGCTGATGCCTTGCGTGAGGTCGGCGACTGGCTGCGGGACAAGCTGGGCAGCGGCGTTGTCGTGCTGGGCGCAGTCGTGAAGGAACGTCCCACGTTGCTTGTCATGGTCACCAAGGACCTGGTGGCGCGCGGGTTGCACGCGGGCAACGTCGTGAAAGAGGCCGCCAAGGTGATGGGTGGCGGCGGCGGTGGACGTCCGGAGATGGCGCAGGCCGGAGGCCGCCAGGCCGACAAGCTGGATGATGCGCTGCGTGCCGCGGTGGCAATGGTGGCGCAGCAGGCGAAAGGCTCGTGAGCATCAACGGCGATGGCAAAACCAGGCTGCTTGGCCTTGACGTTGGAGAGCGGCGCATCGGCCTGGCCATCAGCGATAGAGAAGGCTCCCTGGCCACGCCTTTCACAGCCTTGGAGCGCCGTGGCCTGGAAAGGGACATCGCCGCCATACTGAAACTCGTACATCAGGAGGAAGTGGGCACGATAGTTGTGGGAGAGCCGCTATCCCTGGATGGCAGCATGGGGCCTCAGGCAAAGCGCACCTTGGCCTTCTGCGAAGCGCTCAAAGCGGCAAGCCCGGTGCCAGTGGAGACCTGGGACGAGCGTTTCTCTACCGTTGAGGCGGAGCGCCTTCTGCGACAGGCAGGCGTCGCGCCTTCGCGGAACAGGGCCCGCCTGGATGCCGCTGCCGCAGCGGTCATATTGCAGGGCTACCTGGATGCCCACCGCCAACCTGCTGGCTAGCTATCATGCCTACCCTCACCGTTGGAATCATTGGTTACCCCCTTGGGCACTCCATCTCCCCCGCCTTTCAGCAGGCGGCCTTCGACCACTACGGCATAGACGTCCGGTACCTTGTCTGGGAGACGCCACCGGAGGGACTGGCGCAGCGAATCCAATCGCTACGCGCCCCGATCGTCCTGGGCGCTAACGTCACCGTGCCTCACAAAGAAGCGGTGCGATCCAGCCTGGACAGCTTGTCTGAGGCGGCGCAGCGTACTGGCGCGGTGAACACAATCGTCAATCGCAACGGCCTGTTAGAGGGCCACAACACCGACATAACGGGCTTCCTACGGGCGCTCAGGGAAGACGGCGGATTCGATCCCAGGGGCAAACGCGTGCTGCTTCTGGGTGCCGGCGGCGCCGCGCGGGCGGTGGCCTACGCTTTAGCCAGCGCGGGCGTGGCGTCGTTGACCATCGCCAACAGGACGGTGGAGCGGGCGCAGCGCCTGATACAGGTGTTGAGCATTGGTGCGATAGCTAAAGTGGTTCCAATGGAGCGAGACGCCCTGGCAGCGGGAGACGCCTGGGATTTGATAGTCAACACAACGACGTTGGGCATGGTGCACAGCCAAGGCGATGGACAGTCGCCGCTGCCCGTCGAACTCATCCCGCCCCATGCCCTAGTGTACGACCTGGTGTACAATCCTCCAGAAACGCCTCTGCTGCGGGAGGCCAGACGAGCCGGCGCGGCTACTCTGGGTGGCCTAGCCATGCTGGTATACCAAGGGGCGGAAGCCTTCCAGCTATGGACAGATAAGGAGGCGCCGCTGCCAGTGATGTTCGAGGCGGCACGGAAGGCGTTGGCGGCGATGGGAAGGTGAAGAGGGAAAGTCCCTGCTACTGATTGTTATCAACAGAATAACTTGGCGGGCAATTAGACAGGTGTTTCACCCACCATCCTCGCCTTCCTCCATTAAGGGGGAAGGGATTTTGTCCTCTCCCCCTAGACGGGGGAGAGTTAGAGTGGGGGTGAAGCAAGGGCCACCTTAGTGGAGGGAAGAAGGAGTTGAGTAAATGTTCCGATTTCTGACCGCTGGCGAGTCCCACGGCAAGGGCCTGACAGTCATTGTGGAAGGCGTACCTGCCGGGCTTCGTCTGACAGAAGAGTACATTGCCAGAGACATGGCGCGACGGCAAGTGGGCTACGGTCGTGGTGGGCGTATGCAGATCGAGCGTGACCACGCCGAAATACTGTCCGGTGTGCGCCACGGCCTCACCATGGGCAGCCCCATCGCCATGTGGATTGAGAACAGGGACTGGTCCACCGGCAAAGGCCCCGACGGCGTCCCGTGGATCGATGAAATGAGCATCGAGCCTTCCGACGTGGAGTTCGAGCCGATCACGGCGCTGCGCCCGGGCCACGCTGACACCCCAGGCGCGGCCAAGTATGGGCAGACCGACGCCCGCAACATACTGGAGCGCTCCAGCGCCAGGGAGAGCGCCGCTCGTGTGGCGGCGGGATCCGTGGCGCGGCGTTTTCTGGAGGAGTTCGGCGTCGAGGTTCATGGGCATGTGACCAATATCGGCGGCGTCCATGCCAAGCCCAGCCATGCCATAGACTGGGCCGCTCTGGAGCAGCCGCCATACCACCGGGAAAGGCCGGATGGCTCCAGGATGGCGGCGGTGCGCTGTGCCGACCCTGACGCTGCCGCCCGCATGATCCAGGCCATAGACGCTGCTCGGGAGGCAGGCGATAGCGTTGGCGGCATCATCGAGGTGATAGCCACGGGTGCTCCCATTGGCCTGGGCACGCATATCCAGTGGGACCGCAAGCTGACCACGCGGCTGGCGGCGGCTGTGATGAGCATGAACGCCGTGAAAGCAGTGGAGTTCGGCGCGGGCTTCGCCCAGGCTGACCTGCGAGGCTCCAAGGTGCACGATGTCATCAAGCCAATCCAGGATTGGGAACGCTCTCCGGACGGCGGCTGGCTACGCCCCTGGCCGCGACGCACCAACAACTCCGGCGGCCTGGAGGGGGGCATGACCACGGGCGAGCCTCTGGTGGTGCGGGCCATGGTCAAGCCCATCGCCACGCTGATGAATGGCCTGGAGACTGTGGACCTGGCCACTGGCGAGTTTGTGACCAAGGCCCACTTCGAGCGCAGCGACATCACATTTGTACCCACATGCGCCGTCATAGGCGAGGCCATGGTGGCCGCAGTCCTGGCCGACGCCATGCTGGAGAAGTTCGGCGGCGACCACATAGAAGAGACCATACGCAACTGGCGCGCCTACATGGCGGGCCTGGGGCCGCAGGGGGAGTGATAGGGGGATACGGAATGAGGACATTCACTGCCTACATAGAGGGGGACCCAGATACTGACCTGTGCGTAGGTTCCATTCCTGGCGTCCCTGGTGCTCATTCTCAAGGGGCTAGCCTAGACGAGCTTCGGCAGA
>SHYF01000009.1 GCA_009692985.1 Dehalococcoidia bacterium | reverse complement strand
GGGCTATGCCCCCTGCACCCCCAAAGGGAGGCTGTTTCAACGAACTTCGGATGCGGGACACTAGACCCCCAAGAGCGTCATGGCAGCTCCCGCCAGCAGAGGCACCCTAAGATTGTCGTCCAGGGGCAGAGGCAGCAGCTCGGTAATGCCAGCTACCAGAGCGCCCACCGCAACAAGCCACCGGAAGTCACTGACGCCGGCCACGTGCATTGCGCTGGCAACTCCCAGTCCCACCGCAATCATGGCCGCGGTGCCCCACAGCGACTTGCCGAAGAGTGGCAGGCCTGGGAACCGTATGCCTACCATTGCGGCTACTGGGTCTCCCAGCGCCGTGAACAGCACCGCCATGACCGCCACGTCCTTGTCGAAAAGTACAAATGCCCCCAGGGTGCCCAGCAGGATGTAGCTTGCGCCGGTGACGCGCCGCTCCTCGCCATGGCGCAGCAGCGGGCCAAACAGCTTACCCCACCATAGGTTGAGGCGTGGTAGCCGAAGCCGCGTCACGTCCGCCAGGACGAATGGGCCTGTGACCGCCAGCAGGAGTAGCAGCAATGTGCGCTGGTCCAGGAGCAGAGCAAGCATTGGGAAAAGAGACGCGGCGGCCATGTGGAACAGGCGCCGGGGCGCGTGGATGTCCCTTCTGCTGTTCATGGCTGCGTAGGTTCTACTAGTGGTTTGACGAGCTCACCACGAGTGCCAGAGCAGCCTGCTGGGGGCTTGAGCTGCTAATCTATTAAAGAAGCCTAAACAATGAGAAGGCACTTGCTCTGCGACCCGCAGATACCTCATCCCCCTTTGTCCCCCTTCTCCTGCAGGAGAAGGGGGAAGGGAAACAGAGACCAGGGGACACCCCTGCACCCCCAAGGGGAGCTGTTTCAACGAACTTCGGATGCGGGACACTAGAAGTAGAGGTAGATGGTATCGCCGGTATCCCAGATAAGCTGGTAGAACTTGACGTCCCTAGGGACCTCAAAAAGCACCCAGCCCTTTAGCTCGCAGTACGGCATATTGCCACATTGCTGGGGCAATGAAACCTCGCCCCAAATGAATGGCACCAAAGCGTCTTCCCTGGAGCCGGTAGCCGCCACCTCAGCCCTCTCTAGGAATGGGTCTGTGGAGCGGTAGTCCAGGTAGTTCTTCTTATCATCCACACCTCGGAGACGTATTGTGTCCTTGTTTATCGAAAGGTACACCACATTGGCCTCGCGGGTACGCAACTCCACGTAGGCCGCCGCAAGAGTGCGGTCCGGCTGGCTTGGCTTGACCACGTAGTGTTTGCCATCGAAAGAGTAGAGGACATCCTCGGTCAGGCGTATCTCTTTTACCCTTATGGCCAGGGACTTGCCGAATGTCCAGTCGGTTGCGGTGGATGTAGCGCCGCACGCCGTAAGCAACAGGGTGACAAGCCCTGCAAGGATGGCGACGGATAGCAAATGCCTGCGTATCATTGGCATGTGTGGAAGGAGCAGTGCATACCCATCATGCTGAGGATGCGCTGGTGCTTAGGGATGGCATGGCCCTTAGCCTCTTTACCAGGTCTGGCAGGATTTCCAAGACGTAATCCACTTCCTCATCGGTATTTTCGCGCCCCAGGGTCAGGCGCAGGCTTGACTGGGCCAGCTCCGCCGTCAACCCTGTGGCTATCAGAACGTGGGAAGGCTCCAACGAGGCAGAGGTGCAAGCGCTGCCGCTGGAAGCCGCCACCCCTGCGAAGTCCAGCCCCAGCACAATGGGTTCCCCTTCCACGAACTCGAAGGAGAAGTTGATGTTGTTGGACAGACGCTCCGTAGGATGGCCATTGAGATAGGCCCTCGCCACTCGCTCCTGTACTCCCAGGATGAGCCGGTCGCGCAGACGCTGGGTGTGGTCAGATAGCCATTCGCGCTCCTCCGTAGCCAGTTGGAGCGCCCTGGCGGCGCCGACAATTCCAGGGACGTTTTCTGTCCCTGCCCTGCGCTGCCGCTCCTGTCCGCCGCCGACTGTCTGGGGAGTAAAAGGCGTCCCTCGTTTTACGTACAGGATGCCTGAGCCTTTTGGCCCGTGGAACTTGTGCGCGGATAGGCTGAGCATGTCTACTCCCAGTGCCTTTACGCTTATATCCAGGTATCCCGCCGCCTGAACGGCATCCGTGTGGAAGACAATGGTACGTCCCATTCTTTTGGCCCGCGCTTTGACCAGGCTGGCAGCCTCGGCCACGGGCAGAATGGTTCCAATCTCGTTGTTGGCCAGCATCATGCTTACGACTACCGTGCGCTCATTGATGGCCCGGTCAAGGTCGCGCAGGTCCACCATACCGTAGCGGTCCACGGGGAGATATGTTATCTCGAACCCGAGGTTTTGCAGGAAGTGACACGCATGCAGCACGGCGTGATGTTCTATGCTGGTGGTAATAATGTGGTTGCCCGTGGGCCGTAGGGCCAGGGCAGCCCCCTTCAGCGCCGTGTTGTCCGCCTCGGTGCCGCCGCTGGTGAAAATCACCTCACTGTCGCGGCAACTCAGTATCTGGGCCACCGTTTCGCGGGACTCGTCCACGGCCTTGCGGGACTCCTGGGCCAGGGTGTACAGGCTGGATGGATTGCCGTAAAGCTCCGAGAAGTATGGCAGCATGGACTCCAGAACCTCAGGGCGCACGCCGGTGGTTGCGGCGTGATCCATGTATATCAGTCTCTTCGGAAGACCAGCCATGAAGGCGCTCCTCTTGCAGTCGTAGCTTCCGCTTCCAGTAATAGCGGTTATTAGATTCTAGCACACTCATAGAAAGGCCGCTCCGGTGAAGTGACAGACCCCGCTCATTTTCTTCCCTTAGGTTCCGCTCAGGGTAAACTTGGCTCAGGATGAGCGGAGTAAGTGCGGGGGTTGCCCATCGTTAAAATCGGTATCACCGTGGCCTGCCACCCGTTCCGCCCAGCGGCGTGGAGTTTTTGGCATCAGATGCTGGAGCGCCTGCCGTCTGCATACCGAGGTGGCGAATCTGGACGTTGCGAGCCGCTCCCAGAAGGGCAAATACAATGACAGCCGTTCCACCCACAGCCACGGCCACAGGCGCACTGAACATGCTGGCTATCACGCCGCCCTGGAATCCGCCCAAAGGCATCAAATTATAGGTTATGCCCCAGAAGCCCATGACGCGGCCCCGGAACTGGTCTGGGACCAGCATCTGAAGCGTGCTCTGAGCAGAGACCATGTAGATAGAGCTGGCGGCTCCGGCCAGGGCCACCAGTACCAGGGAGACAGGAAACCATCGGGAGTAGGCGAAGAGCAGCAGCAGGACGCCGAAGGCCACTGCTCCCAAGATCATCAGGAGTCCCTTGGCCCGAAAGTTGCCCAGGGCGGCAACGATGGCCGTGCCGGAAAGCGCTCCCACACCGCCCATGGACAGGAGCAGCCCCAGGCCAGCGGGGCCGACGTGGAGCACGTCCCGCTGGAACACAGGCATGAGGAATATGTATGACATGCCAAAGAAGCTGTTGAAGAATGTCATGCCCAGAATGAATGTGAATATGTGGTTGCTCCAGATGAAACGGAGGCCATCGGCCATATCTCGCTTGAAGCTGGCTGAGGCGGCTCGGCGTATATCGGGCATCCGTATGCGGGCCAAGAACAGGACGAAAATACCAAACCCGGAAGCCGTCATGTAGAAGACAGGGGCCGGACCGACCCAGGCAATCAGAACGCCTGCCAGGGCAGGCCCAACTACGCGCGTACTCTGCCACACAGTTGAGTTCAACGCCACCGCATTCATCAGGGCGCTTCGGTCTATGAGATGGGGAAACATGGCCTGCCGGGATGGCCCGTCGAAAGCGCCCAGGCCGCCCATGAGGAAAGCCGTCACCATCACGTGCCAGGGTTGGACCAGATGCGTTGCCGTCAGGGTGGCCAACACCAGGAGAACAAGGCATGATACGGACTGGGTTGCCATGATCAGCCGGCGCGGGTTCACCTTGTCGGCTACAACGCCACCGAAAAGGTTCAGTATTATGGACGGAGCCGCGGAGGAGAGTCCCACCAGGCCCAGTTGCAGCTTTGAGCCGGTGAGAGAGTATACCAGCCACCCCTGGGCCACAATGAGCATCTGGAACCCTACCACCGAGACTAGCTGTCCAAACCAGAACAGGCGGTAGTTTCGGTAGCGAAGGGCTGCGAAGATGCCAGTACGGCTCTTTATGGCGGACCAAACGCTCATGGAATCCCTGGCAGAGTGATGAAAAACTCCTTCGACCATCCCCCTGACCCCCTTCCTGGCCAGGAAGGGGGTATGAGATATCTCTGGGGGTATCCCCCAGACCCCCACCCCTTCGGCTTCGCTCAGGGCAGGCTCCGGGGCTTTGCCCCTCTGGACTCCCCTTGTTCAGCAGCCTGCTAGCAGCATTGAGTCTGGCGCCTGCTATTGCTTTACGGGTATGCTGCCCCACACAACGTGGGATGGGTCACGCATCAGCTTCTTGTCTTTGATGGTCTGCCGTACTGTGAGCAAACTTGCGTTGGGTTCACTGGTCAGCAAAACCCAGGCTGGCGCCTCAGGTATCCAGTATGGAGATGTGATACGCACAACTTTTGCATCTTTGGCGTTCAGATATATGCCGACCTTGCTTGAATCCATGATGAGTTGAAACCTCCTATAGCTAGGCTATTCTACCGTCACAGTCTTGGCCAGGTTGCGAGGCTGGTCCACGTCGCATCCTCGCAGGACGGCTATGTGGTATGCCAGCAGTTGCAACGGCACTACAGAGATAATGGGGGACAGCAGGTACGGGGACTCCGGGATTTCTATGGTGTCGTCCACCTTGGATGCAAGCTCCCTGTCGCCTTGGGTGATAAGAGCAATCACAGTGCCGCCCCGGGCCTTTACCTCCTCAACGTTGCCGCACATCTTATCGTACAGGTGATCGCGGGGAGCAATGACAACGACTGGCATGTTCTCGTCAATAAGCGCGATGGGGCCATGCTTCATCTCTCCAGCGGCGTACCCCTCGGCGTGGATGTAGCTGACCTCCTTCAGCTTGAGGGCACCCTCCATGGCCACGGGTGTGTTGATTCCCCGTCCCAGGAACAGAAAATGGTCGTATCGGAAATATTTCTTGGCAAGCTCTTCTATGTGCTGGCCCTGGTCGAGAACCTGGCTCAGGAGCCTGGGCATAGCCGCCAGGTCCTGAAGAACCTTTCCTAGCCGCTGACTGTCTAGGACTCCTCGTGCCTTGCCAAGGTAAGCGGCAAGCAGACAGAGGGCCACCAGAGCGCCTGTGAGGCACTTGGTGCTGGCCACGCCGATCTCCGGCCCCACACCAATACCAACAGTCCCATGGGCCATGCGTGTGGCCTGGCTACCCTCCACGTTGCAGATGGTAATCTGCCTGGCCTGCAACTGCGCGGCCGTCTCCATAGCGCCCAGGGTATCCGCCGTCTCGCCGGACTGGCCAACGGAGATAACCAGGGTGTGGCGGTCTAAGATGGGGTCCCGGTAGCGTAGCTCCGAGGCATTATCGGACTCGGCCGGAAGTCCAGCCAAGGACTCTATGAAAAGGCGGCCCACCTGGCAGGCGTGGAGACTGGTTCCCATGCCGGTAAGCAACACGCGGTGTATGTCCTGGATTTCAGCACTGTTGAATGGGAAGTCTTCCAACCATACATCTGGAGGATCAAATGAAATACGCCCCACCAGAGTCCTGCGAATCACATCCGGCTGCTCCATAATCTCCTTGAGCATGAAATGGCGATAGCCGCCCTTGGCAATGGCAACGGCGGAGTAGGGCGCGCGCCTTGGCGTCTTAGTGATTTCCTGACCGGCAAAAGAGTGGTAGCGGGCACCTTCACGGCGCACCGACACCATTTCCCCAGGGGCCAAGAAAGCCACCCTGGTAGTGTATGGAAGGATGGCTGGGAGGTCGCTCGCCAGGAACATCTCCCCTTCACCGTAGCCAACTGTAATGCCGCCGGCGTTGCCGGAGCGGAAGGCGACCAGATGCCCTGGTTCTTGCGCGCACATAGCCACCACTGCCTGCGCCCCTCGCAGGAGCTGCGCCACTTCCCTTACCGCATCTTCAAATGGGATCTCTTTTGCCAGCAAGGACTCAATCAGATGGGGTATGACCTCGCTGTCCGTCTCGGAGTTAAAGGCGTGCCCGCTCCGTTTCAGCTCTTCTTTCAGCTCCAGGTAGTTCTCCACTATGCCATTGTGGACCACCGCCACCTGTTTGCCACAGTCCAGGTGAGGGTGCGCGTTTACAGTGTTGGGCCTGCCGTGGGTGGCCCATCTGGTGTGGCCGATACCAGAGGCGCCGAGAGGAAGATGGCTGTTCAACGACTCGATCAACGTCGTCAGTTTGCCCGGGGTCTTGCAGACAGTCACATGGCCCTGGTAATCCAGAACAGCAATGCCGGCGCTGTCATAGCCACGGTACTCCAGGCGCGCCAGCCCATCCAGAAGGATAGGGGCAGCCATCTGGTGACCCACGTAGCCTACGATTCCGCACATATTGCTTTGACCATCCCCCTGTCCCCTTCCTTCGGCCTTGTTCCAAGAGTCCCTGACCTCACCCCCTACGTTCCCCTCTCCGAGTCGGAGAGGGGAAGTTTTGAATCTGGGGGTATCCCCCAGACCCCCAGCGGGAACCAAGGTTCCCTGCGCCTTCCTGACTCTCATAGCGTGAGCTAGGCACTGGGACGGCTGGTCACATTGCCGTATACACCACGGTACTCCTCTGGCAGCAGGGCGGCAACCCGCATCATTATCATCTGCGTCAAGGAGTCCATAATAGCATCATCCAGCTTGCCTTCTATCAAAGGCAGGCTGAAAGGCTCCCCAATCCTCACATGAATGCGGCAGAAAGGAAACGGCACGCGCCACATGGCATGAACCTTTTCCGTGCCGGTGATAGCCACCGGCAGTATAGTAGCCTGAGACTTCATTGCGATGAATGCGACCCCTCGGTTGGCAACTCGCATTCCCCTGGGACTTCTGGTCCCTTCAGGGAATATGGCTACTGCTTGCTCCTGCTCCAGCATCCCCAAAATCCAACGCAAACCCTCGGCGTCCCTGCCGTTTCTTGCCACTGGGTGGATCCCCCAGGCGTTCAGGACTAACGCGCTAATCGGGTTGCGGAACAACTCCTTCTTTCCAACGAACCACACCCGGCGGCGGATTGCGGCGGACACCACCGGAGGATCGGCGTTGGACTGGTGGTTGGCCACCACAATAAGCCTACCCCGGGGAGGGACAGCCTCCCGTCCCTCCACCTTCCAGCGTCCGAAGGTGGAGAAACACACCCGCGCCAGATTCGCGCTCAGGAAATAGGTCACGCCCATTGCCGTTGCCTCACCTGCTCCAGGATACGCCCTACCACCATCTCAATGCTCAGGCCATCGGTATCCATGACATAGGCGTCGGTGGCGGGCCGCAGGGGAGCGACCTTTCGTTCGGAATCCAGCTTGTCGCGCTTCGCAATGTCTTCCATGACATCCTGGTAAGACACGCTGTGTCCCGAAGCCTGGCGCTCCGCATGTCTGCGACGCGCGCGCTCGGCAACGGAAGCAATCAAGAACACCTTGAGGGGTGCGTTGGGCAGCACTACAGTGCCAATATCACGACCGGCCATCACAATGCTACCCTCCTCAGCCAAGCGCCTCTGAAGCTCCACCAAGATGTCGCGGACACCTGAGACCTGTGATACCAGAGACACGCTCTGTTCCACCCGTTCCTCACGGAGATACGCAGCTACATCCCGACCATCCACCAGGACCGCTGCCTGGCCATCCTGCTGGAACACCACACCCATCCTCTGCTCTTGGGCCAGCCTGACCAACCGGGAGCCATCCTTGGGGCTTACCCCTGCCTCCAGAGCTGCCCAGGTTATGGCGCGGTACATGGCCCCGGTATCCAGGAACTTATATATTAGCCTCTGGGCCAGCAAGCGCCCCACGGTGGTCTTGCCCGAAGCCACAGGGCCGTCTACTGCTATTACAGCGCTACTCACACCGACGCCCCATTGGTTTGCCAGGGAATACACCTAACTTGGGTTTCACCAAAGGAACCTCCCCCGGACAATCGCATCCTCCAAGCCTGACCAGAGCACAAATTATAGACGCCGTGGGCTGCGGCTACAAGGTGACTTGTCCCGATTGCCTTGAGGCAGCGAAACCCAGCAGGTGGATGGGTTTGTGTCGGTCTGACAGCTTAGAATATGGGCAGACGCTGGCGGGGCGTAGACTAACCCCTCTGGTTGTTATGTATTAAGCCCCGCTCGACTGTCATCCTCTGGGTCTCAATAGCAAGCAACTCTTTCCGATTGGCATCGTTACCTGCCTTGTCCCAAAAGTCCCTGACCTCACCCCCTACATCCCCCTCTCCGACGCGGAAAGGGGGATTATGTATCTGTGGGACACCCCCAGACCCCCTCCAGAGGGGCTTTGCCCCTCTGGACTCCCCTTTTTCAGCAGCCTGCTAAATGATACCCGACCCTCGCATGCGCGCTATGTCCTCGTTGGAGTAGCCCAACTCTGTATACACCTCATTGTTGTGTTGACCAAGAAGCGGAGCTGGTCGCCTCAGATACCAAGGGGTTTTCTCCATTAGAAATGGCCGGCCCGGGTAGGTAACCGTCCCAGTCATAGGGTGGTCTACCTCCACAAAGAAGCCGCGCTCCTTGAAATGCGGGCCCTGAGCTACCTCGTCAATTGCGTAAAAGGACAGGGCAAAGAATACGCCCCACCCCGGAGGGTACATAGCAGGAACGGCCGTGAACCCCTGTAACATGCTGAAGGGATGAGTCGTCCAGCCGCTGAAGGACGTCTACGAAATGGAGGCGGTGCAGGCAAAGAACCTATACGAGAGCGCCGGGCTGCATCCGAAAGACGTAGACCTGATTCATGTATACGATGGGTTCAGCCCCATGGTGTGGAACCACCTGGAGAACTTTGGTTTCTGCAAAATGGGAGAGGCCCACAAGTGGACCCAGGGAGGCACTATAGCGCTGGATGGCCCCCATCCTGTAAACACCTCGGGAGGGAACCTTGGTGACGGCAGGCTGCACGGAATGACTCATATCCACGAAACGGCGGTGCAGATGATGGGCACCGCAGGCCCCAAGCAGATCAAGAACCTGAACGTTGCCCTGTGTGAAACTGGCCCATTCGGCAACGGTTCCAGTTTCCTCTGCACTAAAGAATAGCGGATGTTTTCCAGGCTTCTGTGTTACCGCCCGCGAAGGCGTGGATCCCAGACATCCCGCAATGCATCTCCAAACAGGTTGAACCCCAGGACAACCACCATGATGGCGACGCCGGGGAATATGGCCATCCAGGGGTTAGACAGCATGAAGCTAGAAGCGTTGCCCGAAAGCTCACCACCCCAAGAAGCAGCTGGTGGCGGAACTCCAAGACCCAGGAAGCTAAGGGAGGCTTCGGTCAAAATGGCGCCGCCCAGGGCTACGGAGGCCAGGATCAAGTATGGGGCCATGGCGTTGGGGAGTATGTGGCGCAGCATGATGCGCAGCGGAGACGCCCCGATGACCCTGGAGGCGTCCACGTAAACATTCTCTTTTACGGATAGGACGACACCCCGGCTAATGCGCACCGCTGAGGCCATGAGGGAAAAAGCGATAGCGATAATTACCTTGTCCAGCCCGGCGCCCAGGGCGGACACAATGATCAGGGCCGTGAGTATGGCTGGAAAAGCCTGCATGGCATCTATGAATCTTTGAATCACCAGGTCCGTTTTCCCACCTATGTAGGCGCTAAAGATGCCCACCAGGTAGCCAGCCGTAGTGCCTATGCCGATGGAGAAAAACGCGACGTAAACGGAGATTCGTGCGCCCGCTACGATGCGGCTGTACAAATCACGACCTAAATGGTCAGTGCCGAACCAGTGAGTGGCATTAGGCCCCTGCAGCCGGTCTGCAGGAGTTGCGAGGTCGGGTTCGTAGCGGTCTATCCAGGGCCCAATGAGTCCCACAACAATCACCAGGATGCAAACTACCAGGCCAAATGTGCCCAGAGGCTGGGTCCGGACGAACCTGGCCAATCCACCCCCAAATCTTGCCACCCGCTGGCCCATGGCGGCTGTGACAGACGCCTGGTTGAGAGCTCTCGGCCCGATCATGATTATGTTCTCCCTTGGCAATCTCCGCCGTTGCGGTACCTAAGCGTAGCTGATACGAGGGTCCAACCATCCGTAGAGCAGGTCAATAACCAGGTTAGTGGACATGAACATCAGCGCAAACACTACCACCACGCTTTGCACCACTGTGTAGTCCGACCTCCGGATGGCGGTTATGAGGTAGGTGCCCATGCCTGGAATCCCAAATATGGACTCCAGGATAACGCTGCCGCCCATGATGGCGCCGAACTGAAGCCCTATCACGGTGAGCACTGGAATCATGGCATTCTTCATAGCGTGTCGTACGATGACCACCTGCTCGCGCAGGCCCTTGGACCGGGCGGTGCGGATGTAGTCTTCCCGAAGCACCTCCAGCATGGAGGAGCGGGTATATCTGGCCTTACTCGCCATCGCGGAAAGGCCCAGGATCAAAGCAGGCACGCCAAGCTGTGACAGATTCGCCATGGGCTGTTGCCAGAGCAGGTTGTAGCCCAGGGTTGGAACCCAGCCAAACCAGAAGGCCCCGGCCAGGATTACCATGAGCGCCACCCAGAATCCAGGCGCTGCCAGGAAAAAGATGCTAAAGAAGCGCAGGCCATAGTCCAGCAATGAATTCTGTTTGACAGCAGATATGATCCCGATAGGAACGCCCACACAGGTGGAAAAAATGAGCGACATGAGCGCTAGCTGGACGGTTAAAGGAAGGCGCTGCTTCAGATCTTGAATCACAGACCGCCCAGTAAGGAGCGACACACCGAAGTCACCCCTCACAGTATCCCCAACCCAGCTTAGGTACTGAACGTATAAGGGCCTATTGAGTCCCAACTTCTCTCGCAGCCTCTCCAGAGAGGCCTTGGAGGCAGTCTGTGCCCCAGAGTCGTCAATGAGCATCTTCTCTGCAACATCACCTGGCAACACCCTCAGAAGTCCGAAAACCAGGAGACTAAAGATAAACAAGGTGGGCACCATGAGCACAAGCCGCCGAGCTATGTATTTGCGCATATCTTAACTACGCTCCCTCAGATCGCTTCTGGGGTTCCGACGAATCCTCGCATGCGCCGCCGCCGAACAAGGCAGCAAGCTCTACCATTCTCTACCCGAAGGGGGCCTTGGCACAGACCCAATTACCAAGGCCCCCTTTAACTTAACGCCTGTCGGTGCTTATTTGAACCAGAGCCGGTCACCCCGCGCAGTGCCGCTGCCGAAAGCCGGGCTGAGCCCTATCTGGTCTATACCGCCGAGGTTCGGCCAGAAGGTGATGTAACCGTTATGGTTTTGCGCAGGCGCATACCACAAGTCATTCAAGATTATGTCCTGGGCCTGGAAGAACAGCTGCTTCCGTTTGACAGGGTCTGTTTCACTGGACATCAGCGTGTACAGCTTGTCCACAGCCTTATTGCTGTAGCCTGTCGCGTTGCGGGATGCACCGGTGATCATATATTGGCCTAATGCTTCGTCCGGGTCGCCGGTTATCCTGTAGAAAATATAATTCTGGATTAGATAATCTAGAGCGGCGAGGCGGTTGGCAAAGTCCGTCCCGCCGGTCTTGGCTATATCCAATGTGGTACGGATCCCAACCTGCTTTAGCTGGGACTGAAGGAGTTGGGACCCAGCGGCGTAACCAACGTTAGTGGCAGTGCTGGAGAACTGGGCAATGTCCATGCCGTTGGGGAACCCGGCATCCGCCAGCAGCTTTTTAGCCTGCTCTAGCTCCTGCTGCTTCTTGGCACCGGTGCCCCATCCGGGCACCACGTTCCAAATCTTGTCAGCGGGTGTGCCATAATCCTCTCCGGATAGGAACATCAAAAGCTGTGGCACGGCACGATCTCCGAAGGTGCCCTGTCCAAACGCCACCCGGTCTACACCCAGGTTGACAGCCTGTCGCACGCGCAAGTCGTTGAATGGCGGCTTGGAACCCACCATCCACACTCCAAAGTACCCAGCTACGCCGGGAATTGAAATGTACTTGATTTTCCCATCATCCCGCAGCTTGAATAGCTGGGCCAGGTACTGGTCCACTGGCTCTTCCATCTGGAACTTGTATTCCTGTTTGTGGGTGTAAAAAGCAGCCCACTGGGTGTTGGTATCTGCGGCTATCGTCCACACGACCTTGTCCAGGTAAGGCAGGCCCGGCTTGAAATAGTTGGGGTTCCGCTCCAATGTCAGGCTGGCGTCGGCTATGAACTGCTTGAGGATAAAGGGGCCTGACCCCTTAGGAGTAACGCCACTCTTGAAATCATCCCTTGTTGTCCCTTGTGGGACTATGATAGCGAAGCTGGTGGAGAGTAGCTTTGGCACTACCGCAGACGGGCGTACCAGCTTGATGCGCAGCTCGTACGCGCCGGGGGTCTCGATGGAGCTTATGTACTCCTTGACCCAGCCGACGCGGGCAGAGACGATGCCGTCTATGTTGCCCATCATCATGTTGATGGAGTAGGCCACGTCGGCGGATGTGAGCTCCTTGCCCGTATTGAACTTGATGCCGGGCTTGATGTTGAAGACCATTGTCTTGCCGCCGTCTTCCAGACGCCAGCCGGCCTCGGAGCAAATCTCACAATCAACCTTTTCGCCAACGTAATTTATGAAAAGGTTACTGTACTGCTTGCCTAGGAATGCCTGGAAGCCAGGGCTGTATCCCAAATAGGCGTCGAAATGCGCAGGAGTAGCACCTTCTACTAAGTTAAGGGTGCCTCCCCGCTTGGGCTGCTCGCCGGGCGTGGGGGTTGGGATAGGCGCAGCCACTGACGTAGGCGTTGGGGTCGCCACGGGGCCTGGACTTGTAAGCGTGGCAGTTGCAAGGGGCGCCGAGGTGGGGGTTGCCGCTGGAACTGAAGTGGCCGTGGCCAAGGGCGTTGGCGTTGGTGATTCGCCCGGGCCGCAGGCCAGAACGAAGAGCAGGACGGGAACTAGGATGGATGCTAACCAGTATGGTCTATACCTGTGGAATGGAAACTTTTTCATAACATTCTCCTAATTGGTGCCGACGCCTGATTGCTGGAAGAAGAGCAAGAACACTGGACAGACACCGACCCGATTTCCACAATAGATAAATAACAATTATAGTCATGGACAATTGCTCTGTCAATAGCTCAAATAGCAATGGTCCATGACTATAATCGTTACAATTCTATAAGACACGACGAAATGGCATCAACTCTCTGAACTTCCATTTTTCAGTGGCCTGCTAGGGAGCCGCCAGAGGCTGGGCCGCCTGCCCCTTAGGTGGCGCCGCCGGGTTCACAAGGCCCTCGGTCAGAGAGTTGGGCATCAGCACATCCAGCTCGTCCAGGGTCCAAGGGCCGTCCTTGTGGATGACCCGCGAGACGCGGCGTGGCGAATAAAGGCTCATGGACAACCCAAAGGTGCTGATGACCTGCCCAGTTATGTTGCTGGCTGCTTCGGTACAAAGATACACAATCTTGGGGGCGTTCCGCTCCGGGTTCCTCAGGTCTTCAACTACCTGAGGGGAAGGAGTTCCCCATTGAGCCTTGTACGCATCGGAGGATTCAGGCATGCCCACTGTCATGCGTGTGTCGCCGCCGGGGAGAACCATGTTTACTGTTATGCCATAAGGAGCCACCTCCCTGGCCAGAGCCGTGCCAAAGCCGATTTGGCCAGCCTTGGCCGAAGTGTAGTTGCTCTGGCCCACATTCCCCAGGGCCGATACAGAGGAGAAGATTACTATCCTGCCATACCTCTGCTTGATCATGTGTGGAACGGCGTGGCGTACCACGTTGAAGGCACCGTACAGGTGTACCCGTAGCACGCTGTCCCACTCCTCCTCTGCCATGTTGAACACCATGCGGTCTCTGAGAATACCGGCGGCGTGGCATAGGATGTCCAACCGGCCATACTGGTCCACGGCAGCCTGAACCATCTTTGCCGCACCGTCGTAGGTGGAAACGGAGTCGTAGTTTGCAATGGCAGCGCCGCCCCGGGCCTTGATATCCGCCACAGCGGTGTCAGCAGGACTCTGGGATGCGCCGGAGCCAGTCACTGTGCCGCCCAGGTCGTTGACCACGATGGAGCAGCCTTCAGCGGCCAGCCGCTGGCAGACTCCGCGGCCAATGCCGCCGCCACCGCCGGTTACCAGGGCCACCCGTCCCTTCAGCCTGTTGCCCATGTGTTCCGCATTCCTTTGGATATAGTCCTAGGCACAAGGTCCTCCAGCTCGTCCAATGTAAACAGGTCGCGCTTAAAGATGCTGCGCCCTATCTCTGGATTGGTGTAAACGTAGATGTCACCGCCGCGCACGCCGAAGACGTAGCCGTTGGCATTGGGCGCTCCACCGGTGCACAGATAGACCACCAGGGGAGCCACGCTGTCGGCGTCGCCGGGGGCGTACCGCGCACCCATCTCCGCTTGTTCCACCATTGATGGGAACAGTCGCGTCCTTGCCGTGGCCGATACAGCGTTGCACGTGACATTGTACCTTCCCATGTCGCGAGCCACCGTCCGTGTCAGGCCGATGACACCCTCGGCAGCGGCGGCCTGGTTAGACATCCCTATAGCTCCCAGGCCTGCGTCGCCTGTCAGGTTCACGATGCGTCCACTGCGCTGTTGCCGCATCACGGCGCAAGCGTACCTGGTGGTGATGAAGGCTGCTTTCAGTGTGTTGCGTATGACAGCATCCCACTCCTCGGGCATCATCTGGAATATCATCCTGTCCTGGCGCACCCCCGTGCTGTTCACCAGAATGTCCAGTCGTCCGTATGCCTCCACAGCCTTCTGTACCATCGCCTCGCCGCCGGCCATGGTTGAGGCGTCCTGGTAGCTAGCCACCGCCTTGCCGCCTCTGCCTGCGATCTCCGCCACCACGCTATCCGACGGCTCCCTGCTGGAACCTGTGCCGTCCACCTCGCAGCCCAGGTCGTTGACCACCACCGACGCCTTCTCCTCCGCCAGAAGCAGCGCCACAGCCCGGCCAATGCCACGGCCGCCGCCGGATACCAAGGCCACTTTGCCTGCCAGACGACTGCCCATTCAATACCTCCATCGCTTGGGCGCTGCTTTTTGGTCGGCTTCTACGCCACGATTATACACAACAATCTATAGCTAGGCTAGGTCAAACAAAATCAAAGTCCGTTCGCGGTGAGCCTGTCGAACCATCGAACGGTGAGCGGGATTGCTACTCTAGGCTGCTCTGTCTTTGTCCCTTGGGTCCGGTCTCTGGCAATCTCATTCCACCGAAGAATAGGGAGATGGACAACGGCGCTACTATGCTTAGGCCCAGGTAAAGGGAGCCAGTAGCCTGTAGCATCAATCCGACGAAGATTGGCCCCACAGTGGCACCCACTGGGAACAACGTGCGCATCAGTCCAAATGCTACTGCCACCTCCCGTGGTTTGAGGCCCATGTCTAGCGGCATGGTGAACAGCACCGGGGCCACCACCATGACGCTGAAGCCCGCCACCATCAGCAGCAGCCCTATCACTGGTAAATAGTCCACGTGTAGCAGCATCGTGAATACGATGGGAAGCACCAACCCCGGCCCCCACACGAACGGCTTCCTCCGCCCCAGCGCCTGCGACAGCGGCCCCGATACCAGCGACCCCACGACGCCTCCCACGGGGAACAGCGACATCAGCAGCCCGATGGTTGTCAGGGATATGCCGTGTCGCTCTATGGCGTAGCTAGGAAAGAAGCTGATGAACGAGCCGAAGGCCACCGCCGTGCCTATCTGCGACGACGCCATCACCCACAGCACCTTCCACCTCCGCAGCACTAGCGCGGGGTTCTCCATCGGTAAAGCTCCGTCTCTGCCCCTGGCGTGAGGGTGGCGTTCTCGTCCCAGCACTATCCACGCAGCAGCAAAGGCCGCCATTCCCACGGCCACCACCAAGTAGTACGGCTTCCACCCACCCAGCAGCGCCACCAGTGCCGGCGTTATCGCCAGGCACACCATCTGGCCCGCAGCCCTGGCCCCAAAGTCCACGCTGTTGATGGTGGAATACATCTTGGGCACGAACCACTGCTGGATGAACAGCACCTGCATCTGCAGCCTGCTCACTGACAGCACAACGAAGCCCAAGAGGCATACCAGCAGCAGCGCCACCGTGGTGGCAAACGACAGTAGCACAGCCATAATGGCCATTCCGATGGCGCACGCCAGCGTAATCCGCCGTGGGTTGTATGTGGTCAGCCATATCGCCGCCGGCAGTGCGAATAGACCGAACCCCATGAACCCCACCGATCCCAGCAGCCCCGCCTGCACAGGCGTTACCCCAAGGTCGGACTTCCAGATGGGCAGCAGGATGCCTATGGAGAAGAACACCATGGTGGCCATCAGGTCCATGCCCCATAGCACGCCCATCACCACCCACGCATAGCGTGGCTGGCGCTCTACCGCAGCGGCACTGATTACGGGAGTAGTCACAGGGGCATTACATACGTGGGACGATAGGTGCGGGAGTTGCGGCGAAAATCATGGAAATGTTATTGTACACGGCATCGCCCCTTTAGCGCAGCCGCTTCATAGCCCGCTCATTTCCTTCGACAAGCGCAGGATGAGCGGGAGTGTTGTTTTGTTGTCATCCTGAGCGCCCTCTCCGCTGTCATTCTGAGTGAAGCGAAGAATCTTGCTTGCCTTTGGAGGCATACGTCTTGGCTTAACTCCTTGGTAGTTGCAGGCGATCCAGATTCTTCGGTCGTCCGCCTGAGGGGAACTCCCTCAGAATGACATGGCGCAAGCGCCTAGCCCACTTTGTACTGGCGCCGTAACCGCCACAGGAAAACAGCAGCAAGTAAACCGGCCATGGCCGCCAGCGCTGGCCAGCTTGCCCCAGGCATGGGGGTAGGCGCGGGTGTGGGTGGAAGCCCCGGAGTGGCAGTAGGAGTAAGCGTAGCATGCAGCACTGGCGTCGCCGTGGGTGTTGCGGTTGGAGGAGGTGCGAGCGACTGAAGTATATCGGCAACACCTACCGTCTCATTCACGTTGATGGCTACGGGCGGGAACACGCCCAGGGCATCGCTCACCCCAACGGCCTCGTTCACGGTGATGGTGACAGGTTCAGGTTCCTGGGCATCGACCGTGGGCGTCGCTTTACCAAGCGATACCAAAGCAAAGGCCGCCAGGCAAAAGATGGCAATTCTTAGGCTCCGCATCCGTTACCACCTAGATCGCGGTGCAACGTGGGAAGATTTGCCCTCGCGTTGCCCGGTATGGGCTTATGGACCTACGAGAACGTGATATTCACGGTTACAGCTATCTGTTGCCCTGTGATCACCACTACCGGGGAGGGTAGCGTTGTACCGGTGATAGCATTGGCGGAGGACGTGCCCACACACGAAGCGGGTGCAACGCTCGATGCACAATTGGAAGAACCCGTATCAACCGAAGAAATGTTGCCATCCCTCGCCGCGGTGGCGGTCCCGCTGAGCCTTAAGCCCCCAGTAATGTCGCTGATGGATAGATTCTTGAAATACTGGGGGCCGCTCAAGCCGCTGGTACTCTCGGCGATAGTACAGGCGACCACCCCAGACCCGGAGGTTAAGCACGGCTGTTGGGGTCCGCCCGAGCCAAACAGGTCAATACTCCATTCCCCCTGGGTGGCAGCTCGTGTAAGCACCAGCCGTAGCAGGATAAACGCGTGGAGGCGAGCGTAGCATCCCCCAGGGAGATGAAGGCTACCCCTACTACCACGGCCGGCAGCCGGGACCTGAGCCTTGCCGCCCTCTCCGGCCTGGTGACTGTAAAGGCCGTGGAGTATCCTACTGGCCTCTTCCCGCCCAGCTACATCCGGTTCAATGTATGGTCTGGAACTCTGACCATCCTGGTAAGCTCCGCGCCTTCCGGCGGCCAGGGGGTCAACGTTTACTACGGTGCTATGCACACCCTGGACGCATCCTCATCCACCCTGCCGGTGTACATGGAGAACCTGGTAGCTACTGGAGCGGCAGCCTACGCTGCCCTGGAGTGGGCTAGCTTTGCCACCAACCGCATCAATGTGGGCGGTGAGGACGTGTGGAGGCAATATCTAGTATGGGGGCAGGATCGCATGGCTGGCTTTATGCGCCGTTTGTCACAACTAAGTCGCAAGAACGCCGTCCGTGCCCGTTCCATGTACGTGCCCGCCCAACCGGGCCCTAGCCAGACTAGTAACTGGGGGGCTTAGCTATGCTGCGTATCCTGGCAGGTTGCCAGAACCCATTCCGACCATTCTCCTGTCCCCCTTTCCTTCGCTACGCTCAAGGACAGGCTCTGGCCAGGAAGGGGGTGAGAAATAAATCTGGGGGGATACCCGGCCTTGCACATAAACCCCCTTCAGGCGGGTACTTTTTGTGCAACCGACGATTCTGCACAAAAACTCGTCGTCATCTGTCGATCCCCAATATCAGCACAGGGATATCAATATTTGCAATTCCCCGCCGATCGAGGTCCCACTGGAACTGCTCGAAGTATGAGACTCCGGTAGACATGTGATCGGCAAAGCCTTTGACCGGCACGATTTCGATCCCAGTGTCGATATAGCCCAGATTGTTGAAAATAGTCATCTTGGCACAGACGTTGTAGACCATAAATGCATACT
>SHYF01000008.1 GCA_009692985.1 Dehalococcoidia bacterium | reverse complement strand
AACACCCGCGGCGCTGAGAATGCGCATCGCCTCGTGCTTGGACCGCTGCATCGTCCACTTGGTGATGGCATTATTGATTTCGGTGGCGTGCTTGAGGACCTCCTCCTCGGAGATCTCCTGCGCCTGCGCTATCACGGAAGTGAGGTCAGGGCGACCTATCGCATCCATGAATGCAGCCCGCATGTGCAGATGCCCGGCAATGTTTATGACAATGTAGTCGTTGGGTCCGCCCGGCGCACACGCGAAGAGTCCCTCCGCGACCCTCCCACCGGCCGACCTGTCACTGCGCGCGGGTGCCCTGCCCAGGGCTTGGTGCGCGCGGATGTGAGTCCGCACCAGGTTGAGAATGACGTCCTGTTGGGAAATGTCCACGAACTGGCCAACGCCCGTCCGGTGCCGCTGAATGATGGCCGCCAGGATGCCGCCCACCGCCACCGAGCCGGTGCCGGAATCGCCGATAGCGGCGCCGTTGTTCAGCGGCGGAGTATCCGCCGTCCCGCACATGAACATTGCGCCACCCGTTGCCTGGGCGATGCCCTCGAATACCTTGAAATTAGAATGCGGGCCAGTCGAACCGAACCCCTTGATGGATGCGTAGACCAGCCGCGGGTTGAGCTGGTGAACGTGCTCCCACCCGAAGCCCAAGCGTTCGATCGTGCCCGGGGCGAAGTTTTCCACAAGGATGTCGGATTTCTTGATGAGGGCAGTGAGAACCTCTTTCCCCCCTTTGGATTGCAGGTTGATTGTCACGCCGCGCTTGTTCGCGTTCAACACAAGGAACCAGATGCTGTTCGTGTCCTTCTTGTCCCCTATGAACGTCCGGGTATAGCCTCCAAAGCCCGGCTGCTCTATCTTGATGACGTCTGCGCCAAGCATTCCCAGGAGTTGGGTACAGGCAGGCCCAGCCTGGTAGTCAGTCAGGTCCAGGACGCGGATTCCGGCGAGCGCTCCACCTTCACTGGCATTGGCCATGACAGCCTCCCTTCAAAGTTGCACTTCCAACCCCATTTTGGGCCCAATGTATAGCTCTAACGGATGTGCTGTCAAGTATACGTACACGTCCAGTAAAACAGCATAGGACGACAGGGGAAATGGGATACATCATCCAGTCTAAGAAAAGGAGTCTTCACAGTGGCACTGTGAAGACTCCTTGGGGGATCAGGCTCATTATCGTCCCAGACCGGGCCGCATTAGCTACCGCACTCCCGCCAGCATGTCTGGCACGTCGTTCTTGGGCGCATTTACCATAGCCAGCGCTTCATAGGCATCCATCTGCCATTCCGCCGCGCCTACCCGCTGAATAGCTCACTTGAGTCTTGCCAGAAATCCTTCCCGCAATTTGGCAAGCTTTGGGCTGATCACTATCTGGCAGTAAGATTGGTCGGGATTCTTCCGAAAATATTGGTGGTGGTACTCTTCGGCTGTATAAAAGGTGTCCAACAGTTGCACAGTGGTAACAATGCCCTGCCTCCAGATACGTGACTCTTTCAGGTTGCGAATCTCATCTTCGGCTGTCTTCTTTTGCTCTAACGTATGATGGAAAATGGCGGAGCGATACTGGGTGCCTACATCGTGACCTTGGCGGTTAAGGGTTGTTGGGTCGTGCATACTGAAGAACACATTCAATAAGTCCAGGTAGGTGATCACCTTGGGATCGAATGTGATTTGTACCGCCTCCGCATGGCCCGTGGTCCCGTCGCATACCTGGTAGTAGGATGGGTCAGGCACGTGTCCGCCAGTATATCCAGGCGCTACGCGTTCAACGCCCCGCAGTTGCTCAAACACTGCGTCCAAGCACCAGAAACAACCACCAGCCAGGGTAGCCACTTCTCTGTTTGGGGAGCCATTCATAGCGCTGCCTCCTGCAGTAAGTATATTCGAATAGAAAGGCAAGATAAAGCGTCAGCGAAAATGGCCTTGGCCTTGGCAAAGAGCAAGAGACCAACCTACCACAGTGCTATAATCAACGCATATCTACTATGAAAGGGTGGCCAAATGGCAGATTTGCCAAAGCGGAAACTTGGGCGAACGGGTCTTGATGTGACTGTCCTGGGATTCGGGGCTATGGAGCTTCGCGGTTCGAGCCAGATGCAAGGTCGTTCGGTGGTGTCTGGACAGGCCCAGAGCATCTTGAACGCTGTTCTGGACGCTGGCATCAATTTCATAGACACATCCATAGATTATGGAGATAGCGAGGAGAGCATCGGAAAGTATATCTCCCACCGCCGCAATGAATACTTCCTCGCTTCGAAGTGCGGCTGCATGGTGGACCAAGCGTCCGTGGCAAGGGGAGGGCCGAGGCACATCTACACCCGGAAGAACATAGACGAAGGTGTCAACGAGAGCTTGAAGCGCATGAAAACGGACCACCTGGACCTGGTACAGCTTCATAACGCTCCGGCGAGGCAAACGTTAGAGCAAGAGGGAGCCATAGAGGCGTTGCTGGACTTGAAGCGCCATGGCAAGGTGCGGTTTATCGGCTCATCTTCCACGCTGCCGAACCTGACGGAGCATATCCGGATGGGCGTATTTGACGCCTTCCAGATCCCTTATTCGGCAATACAGCGTGAGCATGAGGGCGTGATTTCGCAGGCGGCCAAAGCTGGCGCGGGCACAATCATCCGCGGCGGCGTGGCTCGCGGCTCACCGGAAGAGGAAGGCCGGGGCGATCCAGATGCGTGGAAGCTGTGGGACAGCGCCAAGCTGAATGAGCTGCTAGACGGCATGACCAAGATGGAGTTCGTGCTCCGCTTCACCATCACGCACCCGGACCTGCACACCACCATCGTGGGGACACTGAACCCTGTTCATTTGGCGGAGAATGTCGCTGTCGTCCGCAAAGGGCCGCTTCCTGCATCGGTGTATAACGAGGCCAAGCGGCGGCTGGCGGCGGCTGGCGCTGTACCCGGGACAACGCGATAGCCGTTGGTCCTAGGCTTGTCGGCGTTGTCTCAAAAGTCAGGAAGGCGCAGGGAACCTTGGTTCCCGCTGGGGGTCTGGGGGCATCCCCCAGATTCAAAACTCCCCCTTCCCTCTTAGGGAAGGGGGACCAAGGGGGTTAGGTAAAGGAGTTTCGGAACAAAGCTCCGCATCGGAGAGGGGGACGTAGAGCCTGTCCTGATCCTGCCGAAGGAGGGTGGGGTCAGAGACTTTTGGGACAAGGCTGAGCTTATTGAAGAGCGAGTAGCAATATATGGAACCTATAGTTTTCGAAAAGTTCACGTTGCCCAACGGCCTGGACGTAATTCTGCACCAGGATAGTTCACTGCCTCTGGTGTCTGTCAACGTCTGGTACCACGTTGGCTCACGCAATGAAGAACCTGGCAAGACCGGTTTCGCGCACCTCTTTGAGCACGTCATGTTCGAGGGGTCAAAGAATCACAATCGGAGCTTCTTCGAGCCGCTCCAAAAGATTGGGGCGAACCTGAACGGTTCCACCACACAGGACCGGACCAACTACTGGGAGAATCTTCCTTCCAGCCACCTGGAGTTGGCATTGTGGCTGGAGGCGGACCGCATGGGATTCTTGCTGGACGCCCTGGACCAGCGCCGCTTCGACATCCAGCGCGACGTTGTGAAGAATGAAAGGCGCCAGAGCTATGAGAACCGCCCATATGGCATGGCGGACATCCTGCTGCAAGAGGCAACCTATCCGTTGCCTCACCCATACCACTGGCCCACCATTGGCTACACTGCGGACCTGGATGCGGCGTCCCTTGAGGATGTGGAGACATTCTTCCGGCGGTTCTATACGCCCACCAATGCCAGCCTTTGCATCGCCGGGGACATCCAGCCCGACCGCGCTCGCGAGATCGTCGAGCGATATTTCTGGGACATTGTCCCTGGGGAACGTGTGCTGCGCCCTCACGCCATTGCGTCGTCTCTGAAGGGCGGGGTACGCCGCACTATGTATGATCGGGTTACTCTGCCGCGCTCATACATCGTATGGCCTGCAGTACCCCGGTTCCACCCGGACGAGCCCGCTCTTAGCCTTCTGGCCTTCCTCCTGGGCGATGGCCGAACCTCCCGCCTTCATAGGACCCTGGTGTACGAGCGTAAAATTGCCCAGAACGTCAGCGCCTATTACAGCCCGGCGACGCTCGCCGGAGAGTTCCAGGTAGAGGTAACGGCCGCCGCTGGGCATTCGGCCCGCGAGGTCGAAGACGCAGCCCTGGAAGAAATTGAGCGTATGCGCGCCCAAGCGCCTACCTCTGAAGAGCTTGCCAGAGCGAAGAACCACGTGGAGACACGCATCGTTCAACAGATGGCGAGCGTTGGCGGTTTCTCTGGGCGCGCCAATCGCCTAAACTCTTTCAACGTCTTTGCGGGCGACCCCGGCTTGATCAATCAAGACATGGACAGATACCTCGCCGTGCAACCGGATGATGTCCAGCGCGTCGCAGCGGCGTATCTGCGGGACACCAATGTGCGACTCTTTGTGCTGCCACAATCAGCTAAGGCGAACGTCTTTTCACCGGCAGACAGGGCTGTGAAGCCTAAGCCCGCAGCACAGGGAAGCTTCCTGCCGCCGGTACCGCAGCGCCACCGCTTGTCCAATGGCCTGGAAGTCCTGGTGGCAGAGAACCACACTGTCCCAATGGTTGCCTTTGGCCTGGTGATCAAAGCGGGTGCTGATGCGGATTTGGCAGGCCAACCTGGCCTGGCGGCATTCACCACGGCAATGCTCCAAGAAGGCACGCTCAGCCGCACCAGCAGCCAGATAGCGGACGAGTTCGAGTTCATTGGCAGCAGACTCTCCGCAGGGCCAGGCAGGGAACTGACTGTGCTGGCCACAGAGTCGCTCTCCCGGTACTGGCCAAAGGCGTTGGAGTTGGTTGCAGACCTGGTCCAGCACGCGACCTTCCCTGTGCAAGAGTTGGACCGCCTTCGCCGGGAGCGACTGACGAACATCAGGCGGCAGCGGGACGATGCCGCCAGCCTAGCGTCGCTCGTCGGGCCAGCCTTATTGCTGGGCGGCGGCTCGCCTTATGGCCATCCAATCATTGGCACCGAAAGCTCCATCGCTGCCATGTCGCGTGAACAGATGGTCGGATTTTATCAAGCCCGGTTCCGCCCCAACAATACCGCACTCGTAGTGACCGGCGATACATCACTCAGCGAGGTAATGAAGCTCGCGGAACGATGCCTGGGAAGTTGGAGGGCAAACGGAACGTCCAGTCAGGATGTCGCGACGCCACCGGCAACGCAGCTGAGCGCCACTACTCTTTTCTTGCTGGACAAGCCCGGGGCGGCCCAATCCGTGATCCGCCTGGGTGCGGTGAGCCTGCCCCGTCATCACCCGGACTATTTCGCCATTACATTGCTAGACTCGCTGTTTGGAGGCCAGTTTACGTCACGGTTGAACTCGAATCTCCGGCAGGACAAAGGATATAGCTATGGCTACCGGTCATCCATTGACTGGTACCAAAACGGATCAGTCGTGATGGCCGGCGGCGCAGTTCAAACAGCGGTGACTTCTGAGTCCGTCCAAGAGACATTGAAGGAGTTCAGGGAGATCGCCGCGAGCCGGCCTGTGGAAACAGCGGAACTCGACGACGCCCGCACGTCTTTGCTTCGACAGCTTCCCTCGGCCTTCGAGACGCCATCCCAGACGCTGAACCAACTCGCCCGGCTCGTGGCATTCGATCTGCCAGACGACTACTATCGCACCGCACAGGCCAAGTACGAGGCTGTCTCCCTGGCCGATATACGGCGCGTTGCCCGCAATTGGATTGATATCAACCAATCGGCCATTCTTATCGTGGGAGACCGGGCCGTGGTGGAGCCCGGACTTCAAAAGCTGGGACTTCCCCTGCTGCATGTGGATTACGAAGGGCGCGTTGTTACCACCGTCTAAACAGAATCTCCAATGAGAATAGGCGCAGAGTGTGCGGATGATCTGACCCAACTGGCCCACGAAGTCGCCGCATCCTGCAGCTTTCAGTTTATTCCGCCTATCTATCTCCGCCGAGGCAAGGGTGGCGACTGGGACCCCGTTAATCGTCACATACGCATCGGGCGTGCTGAAATGCAAAGCGACCACGACCGCCTCTGGTACCTCTTAGCCCATGAAATTGCCCACGCACAGGGGAATGGCCACGAAGGGCATTCCAGAAGCTTCTGGGTCCGGTTGGCAGATGGACTGAGGCTTGGAGCACAGCTAGGGCTGCTCCGGTACGACTTCGGATACAGGGAGGGTGCGTTACTGGTCGCCGAAGAGTATGGCGTCCCAGACGTGCCACCTCTCCAGACGTTCCGATTTGCAGTTGCAGATGTTGTGAAAGACAGTGGTGGCAAACAATGGAAAGTCTACCGCAGATTTCGAAAGGCCGGAGTGCCGCACTACCGGCTGGCGACTCGTGGTTGGCGGTGGGTTATTACAGAGGAGGGCCTGCTCAAGGCAATTCGATAAGAGTTGCGTGTCTAGCTTGGTGTCTATCAATGGCTATGCCTAGCGCATGGATTATGTTGCGCATATTTGATCTCGACTAGTTGCTCTATCTAACCGTTTGCAGGAGGTTATGCCAGATGCCCTCGTTTGATGTGGTCTCCAGAACAGACATTATGGAAGTAGATAATGGAATCAACGGAATGCGGCGAGAGATCAAACAGCGCTTCGACCTTGCAGGAACAAAGTGTGATATCTACCGCACCGATAACACGCTCACTGTGACCGCTGACGACAGCATGAAAATGGGCCAGATGGAGGAGTTGCTCCACAAGTACCTTGCCCGCCGAAATGTTGACCAGCGGGCGTTGGAATTCAAACCGGCACAGACCGCATCAGGCGGAACCATCAAGCAAGACATCGTCATACGGCAAGGAATTGACGATGACCTGGGACGCAAAATCAGCAAAGCTGTCCGAGGATCCAAAATCAAAGTCCAGGTAGTTATTCATGGGGCCGAACTCCGGGTGTCAGCAAAGAAACGCGACGACTTGCAGGCGACGATCGCTTTCCTAAAAGAGATGGATATTGAACAGCCGTTACAATACGTGAATTTCAGGGAATGAATCTGGGCGCGAAAGCAGGTCAAAGCGTTTTCCCAGCCAGAAACGGGGGATTGTCCCGCAAGAAAAGCTCTGGTCGCAAAGGAACAGATTATTGCGGCATCCCTGGGATACAGACCCCATTTGCGCAGCTACTCGCCCTTTCATCTCTTTTTCGGCTGTTGTTCCTCCACAGCTTCCAAAATGGCTCCGGGGGACATGGGCAACCCATACATCCTGGCTCCTGTGGCGCGGTAGACTGCGTTGGCCACGGCTGCCAGTGGCGGCACAATAGGCCCTTCGCCGACTCCACGGACGCCGAAGGGATGTCGCGGATTGGCAACTTCAATGATCACCGCCTCTATCATGGGCAAGTCCAGCGTGGTAGGCATACGGTAATCCAGGAAGCTGGAGTTGGCCATGGCGCCAGCGGGAGTGAAGAAGTACTCCTCGTTCAAGGCCCAGCCTATGCCCTGGAGTGTGCCTCCCTGAATTTGCCCCTCCACGTATGCGGGATGGACCGCCTTGCCGACATCCAGAAAGGCGGTGTAACGCAGGATATCCACCTTGCCTGTCTCCGGGTCAACCTTCACGTCCACTATGTTCCCTGCTAGCTGGGCTCCAACCCCTCCCTGTTTGTCCATGGCGGAGCAGGTTACGGGCCCGCCGGTAGCCATGAGCTTGCCTGCCAACTCCTTGAAACTCAGCTTGTCCTTTGGGTTCTTAGCGCAGAAGAAGACGCCATCTTTGAATTGCACGTCCTCAGCCTGCACATCCCATAGCAGGGCAGCCCGCTGCGCCATCTTGCGGAGCACATCTTCAGCCCCAGAGATGGCGGCTCGGCCAGTGTCGAATGTGATGCGACTTCCACCGGAGCCTCCGGTCCAGCCAACGGAATCTGTGTCCACAACCTGAGGTAGAACATCCTCAGCTGCAATTCCAAGCACTTCGGCTACCTGCATAGCAATGGAGACACGAGTGCCAGAGAGGTCCATTGACCCAGTGATTACGTTTACGGTGCCATCTGCGTTGACGTTGATTGTGGCCGAAGACCCGCTTCCGCCTCCGTTAAGCCGGTATCCAACAGCTATGCCCCGGCCGCGGTTGATTCCCTCAAGAGGGGCGCTGTAATGCGGATGGGCTTTCATTGCTTCCATCACCTCTTTGAACCCTACGCGGGCGTGGGGGACACCAGTTGGGGCGCGGTCGCCCTGCCTGGCAACGTTTTTCAGCCTCAGGTCCATAGGGTCCATGCCCAGCTTCTCCGCAAGCTCGTCCAGTACCTGCTCCACCGCAAAGGCAGCCTGGGGATGGCCTGGTGCGCGGTAGGCTTGCGTCTTCTGTTTGTTGCACACCACGTCATAGCCGTCAATCAGCACATTGTCTATTTTATATGCGCTCAGGCCGGTGGAAGCTCCGCCTCCCACCGGAGACCCCGGATAGGCGCCTGCCTCGTAGACCAGATGCAGCTTTGCGGCCGTGATCTTTCCGCTCTTGTCGGCGCCTATCTTGCACCGCATAAAGGCCGCTGAAGTTGGGCCAGTGCCTAGGAATACCTCTTTGCGGCTCATCACCATCTTTACCGGATGGCCAGACTTCTTGGAAAGGACAGCTGCGACTGGCTCCATGTACCCTATGCCCTTGCCACCAAAAGCGCCGCCTACCTCCATAGGAACCACCTTGACTGCCGACTCGGCTATATCCATAATCCCTGCGACCGTTTCCCGAATGCCAAAGATGCCCTGGGTGCTGGTCCAGATGGTCACCCTGCCATCAGGCCCCCAAGAGGCGGTGCAGGCAAATGGCTCTATGTAGCCCTGGTGGACCGTCTGGGTGGTGAACTCCCGCTCCACTGTAACGTCGGCTTCCCTGAACCCTTGCTCTATGTCACCGAGTTTGAACTGGATTTGGCTTGCTACATTGCTCCTGACCCCCGTGTCCTTTCCTTGGGAGGAACGGTCCATGGTGAACCTCTTGGTAAGGCTTTCATGGAGTAGGGGCGCATTCTCCTTCATTGCATCTTTCCACGTGAGGACTGTGGGCAGAATCTCGTAGTCTACCTTTATCAGCTCCAGTGCTTCTTCGGCTATGTGGGGGCTGGTAGCGGCTACGGCCGCAACCGCATGGCCCTGGTATAGCACCTTCCTGTAAGCAAGGTCGTTGTCCGCCATCATTCGCGAGTTCCGTTGGGCTCCTCCAAAGTCGAGCTCCTGCATCTGCACTATCGGGAAATCCTTGGCGGTAGCCACAGCCCTCACCCCCGGCAGGGCTTCTGCCTTGCTCGTATCTATGGAGCGGATCCGCGCATGTGCGTGGGGGCTTCTGAGTATCTTGCCGTGGAGCAGCCCGGCCATGTTGATATCTGCCCCGTATCTGGCACGACCCGTCACCTTGTCCACGCCGTCATGCCGGATGGGGCTAGTGCCCACCACCTTATACGATCGTGAAGCCCCAACCCCTCGTTCGCCTGTAATCGTCATGGAACGACCTCCTTACAAAGAATGGTGATGAAAAACCCTCTTCTCCCATCCCCCTGCCCCCCTTCCTGTTAGGAAGGTGGGATAAGAGTATATCTGGGGGACACCCCAGTCCCCCGCCAGAGTCCCGACCTGTCGGGACTCTGGCCTCCTCGTTTATCAGCAGCCTGAGCATTCTTGCCGCATGGCTCAGGCCATATACACATCTTCAACCGATTTACCGGCCTCCGTGCCGCCGGCCTTGCCACCCAGAACACCTGCCCTCTGGCCAATAGCAGGCCCTTGCTTCATCATTTCCCCTGCTTTCAGCACAGCTCTCACAATCTTGTCGTACCCGGTGCAGCGGCAGAGGTTGCCAGCCAGCCAGTGGCGTATGCGGGCCTCGTCGGCATCCGGCTCCCGATCCAGCAGTGCTTTGGCGGCGACTATGAATCCAGGGGTGCAGATGCCGCACTGCAGGGCTGCCTCCTCCAGGAACGCCTGTTGTATGGGATGCAGCCCATCCAGCGGCGCAATCCCCTCTATTGTGGTTATGGTCTTTCCCTCGGCCTCCACAGCGAGCACGCAGCAGGAATCGAGAATCCTGCCGTCCATGATGACGGTGCATGCCCCGCAGTTTCCATCGTTGCAGCCCTCCTTGGTGCCTGTCAGGCCGAGTATGTCTCGCAGAGCCTCAAGCAAGCTCTGACGCGGCTCGCACAGGAAGTCGGCGGCGTCGCCGTTTATGTTGGTGCGCACGTGTACTCTTTCGCCCATGACTATTCCTCTCCTCTGGCTCTCAATATGGCACCTTGCAGCGCCCGCTTGGTCAGAACGCCTACCAGATGGACACGGTGCTTGATTGTGCCGCGCATGTCATCTATGGGGCGGGCGGCGCTTTTCGCAGCTTCGGCTGCCTCTTCTATCGTTGCCTCTGTGGCCTCTTTGCCAGCCAGAAAGTCCATGGCCTTCCTGGCCAGCACCGGTGTAGGCGCGACGGATCCCAGGGCTATTTTGGCCGACACAATCCGCCGCTTGGCGTGGTCAAGAAGGACAGATGCCCCTACGTTCACGACGGCGATGTCCATTTCGTTCCGTGGAATGAACCGCAGAAAATGCGAGCCGTAATTAGCTTTGGGCGCGGCGAGCCGCAAGGCTACCAGAATCTCCCCACGCTGAAGCACATTCTGACCAGGGCCGGTGCAGAAGAGCACCACAGGGACAGTTCGCCGCCCGTTGGGTCCTGCTATTTCGCAAGTGGCATCCTGGACCATCAGCGCGGGTATGGTATCGCCGCTGGGAGCGGAGTTGCACAGGTTGCCGCCAATTGTGGCTCGGCTCTGTATCTGAATACCGCCTATGAGCGATGCGGCATCAACCAGCCCTGGGTAAAGACGCTGTATTATGACGTCTTCGTATATGTTGCAGCATGGAACGGCTGCCCCCACAGTGAGGCCATCTGATTCGGTGCATGATAGCTCATTGAGTTCCGGGATATTCTTTACGTCTACCAGACGATCTATCGCAAAGCGACGGCCTCGCATCTGCACAAGGACGTCCGTTCCGCCGGCCAGTGCTTTAGTTCTGAGGCCATTCCCATTCATCAGGCGAATGGCCTCCGCAAGAGTTGTGGGTGCTACGTACTCAAAATCCTGCACGGCACGCCTCCTTCAATATAGACACGCAGCATACGCAAGATTCTATCATAGATCTGGCCTACTTCTCTCTACACCACTTCCCGTCTGGCCCCTCGTGGGCGTACCAGGATTTGCCTTCCTTTTCGTACCGCTTGAAGGCTACGCCGTGGGCCTGGCAGTAGTGCTCCCGTGCTGTAGGCGTAGGCTCATGGGCGGCCTTCCCAGGAGCTTACAAAACATAACAAAGAATAACATTTGAAGCGCGGAGCACTTACCTAAGATTACCCTTAGTTTCCCCTAACGCTACCCTAACGTCTCGGCACACTAGAGAAGCTACCGCAATAGCTAGCTACGGTAAGGTCTGTTCTAACAAAATCTAACACTGCCATGCCTGTCGGTGGGATGCTAACCTTTGCTAACACTCCCCTATGGGTGTGGGTGGGGGGTGCGTACATCCGGGCCAAGCTGGACAGTCTTGTGCGGGCCATCTCCCAGGGACTGACAAAACCTGACAAAACATGAGGTTGGGAAGATTGGCAAGCGCATGAGCTACCGAACCCGCGCCAGCACCTCCGGCACGTCGTTCTTGGGCACATTCACCAAAGCCGACACCTCGTAGGCGTCCATCTCCCTGGCAGGATACGGCCCAAGCAACTCTCTCAGCACGGCAGCATCCACATTCGCAGAACTGAGCCATGCTGACTCGGCCTGCTTGGGCAGGATTACAGGCATACGATTGTGGATTGGCTCCATCAGTGCGTTGGGCGTGGTGGTAATGATGGTGCAGGACTCGACCGCAGCACCTTCTGGCGACTTCCATGTCTCCCATAGACCAGCAAAGCCAAATGGCTCGCCGGTCTTCAGCATGATACGCATGGGAACCTTATGCTTGCCTTCCTTCCTCCATTCATAGAAGCTATCGGCTACCACCAGGCAGCGCTGCCTTTGGAAGGCGTTCCGGAACGCTGGCTTCTCCGAGATCGACTCCGCCCTGGCATTGATCATCCGGTTGCCGATGGACGGGTCCTTGGCCCAGAAAGGTATCAGGCCCCACTTCATCATGCGTGGCTCGTTTCCTTCGCCTGTTGGGTTGACCACGGTCAGGACTTCCTGAGTTGGTGCTACGTTGAACCTGGGCCTGTACTTCATTGGCAGTTGCACACCACCCCGGAAAACAAACCTGTCGTTGATGGCGTCGTAATCGATTGCCAGTGAGTATCGCCCGCACATAGTTCGGTGCCTCCTATGAAAGAGCCTGATAGAGGGTGGTCTGTGGATGGTAGCCAGACCAACCGTACCACTCGGAAATGAAGGAAGGGACAAAGCTCAAGCTGGCACCCGCCAGAGGGCCGGCCACAGCGTGACCTGTCAGGTCCCAAAGAGAATCGGTCTGGCGATCCCGCAACTGGAATCCCTCCGGGTAGGCGTTGTAGAACTCCAGCACCTGGCCGTCCACCAGGCGGGAGAAAGCCAGGCCAGTCCGGGCTGAGGGGTCGTAGAAGACGAGGATCGGCTGCGCGCCCATTTGGTCATTGACGATGCCGCTCGCCAACGGCAATTGCTCCACAGGGTAGGCTCTGAAACGACCATCCACCTCAACGCCCACCACCAGGGCATTGGCGGGGAGCCGCGCGTCTCCAAACAGGGCCTCGGATTGATTGAAGACGCCAATGGTAACGGGACGGTAGCGGTTGCGGAAAGGGGTATCTGGTGAGAGGACGAGGGTGGCTGGGTGTTGGGCCAACCACTGAGCCCACGTCATCTGAGGAATGGGCACCATAGTCATGCGCTCTTCATGGAGGGGACCGCGGAGTGCTCGCCCATCCAGGTGTGTCCAAATAGTTCCCGTTTGACGGTCCACAATGCTGAGCACGCCCTGGTGCAAACCAAAGACCTCAAAAGTTAGGCGCTTGCCCTGGACGAGGGGGTCGAAACCGACCCCCGAACTGCACTTTATTCAGTACGTGAGAAGGATGGGACGGCCGCCGACAGTGTCATTGACTATGTGGTGGTAGTGGAGCATTCGGATGGGGTAGGCCCGAGCTTGGCCAGCCCATTCCAGTCCCAGCACCAACTCCTGTGGCTGTAGATATGTGGCCTCAGCAGGGGTGAGGAAGACGGGGTCGTCCAGGGGCACGAACGGGGTCTGCCGGGTGTAGCTGCTCTCCTCATATCCTACTGAAGGCCACGGCGTTGGAGTCGTTACGGACAGGGGCATCGAGCCTGTGCTGACCGCTTCATCGTCAAGGAAGGTAGGCCCCGTGATCCTTTCGTTGGCAGTGGTGGATGGGAGGGGGGCGTCATTGGGGTGGCTGCAGGCGATACTCAGGGCCAGGGCTATGGCCAGGAAGAGTGCTGCATAGCCAGAAATTCGTCTACCGTTCATTGTCGGCCATTCCTGATTGCCATAGGAGGTGAAGGCTCCATCGCTTCTACCTACCCAGTCATTATACGGCACTGGCTTCATTCCAGGCTCCTCATTGAGATCGGGACCCCTATGACACCCGCCCTAATCCCCTCTTGACACTACCAGTACAAGTGTTCTAGTATTCTTGTTCACAACCCCTGGCTTCTCCGCCAGCATCGCTACAGTGTCTCTCAGTCCCAGACCGTAGAGACCCGTATGTATCTTCGATTTCCATCGTATTCAGAGAGAGGGCTGCGTCGTGCATGTCGCCTGTGTGCTGGTGGACCACTTCCCTTTCAGGCTGGAGGCCGCCCGCAATCCCAAGCTGGTCAAGAGCCGTGTCATCATCTACCAGCATGTGGGTTCCCGCAGGGAAGTCGTGGACACCTCTCCTTCCCTCACAGGGGTATTGCCGGGCACACCCCTCCATGAGGCCCAGGCCAACTGCAAAGACGCCATTCTCGTGGAGGCCGACTCAGTAAGGTACAAGCGAGTCCATGAACACATCCTGAGCCGTCTTGGTGAATGGAGTCCTGTTGTAGAGCCTGCCCAGTTGGGATGCGCCTATGTGGGGCTGGACGGCCTAGAGACCACCTACGGCACCGAAGAGCGCCTGATAGATGCACTGCTCCGTTCCATACCGCGTGTGCTGGAGCCGCGTCTGGGGATAAGCAATGGAAAGTTTCCAGCATATGCGGCTGCCTTGAAAGCTACACCAGGGCGGGCCTTCAAACCACCTGTGCCAGTAAAAGAGTTCCTGTCGACGTTTTCCGTGGACTACCTTCCTGTCCCCAGGGAAATCCCAATCAGGCTGCACAGCTTCGGCTTGCACACCATTGGAGACCTGGCTGCATTGCCTCTAGGCCCTCTGCAGGCGCAGTTCGGGCCTGTAGGAGCAAAGATGTGGCGTCTGGCCCAGGGCATAGATGACACCCCATTAGCTCCCTTGAAGCCCAGAGAAGAGGTCACCGAATCGTTGCAGTTCGCTATCCCCACACCCGTTCAGGGGCAGATTCTGATAGCGGTGGAGAGCCTGCTCAAGAGGCTGTTGGGCAGGCCGGACATGCGGGGCAGGTATGCCAGGGTATGTACTCTTGCAGGCAACATACAGGATAAGCCTACGTGGACGCGGCGCATCCATTTCAGGCCGCCGCTGGGAGACCCAAGGCGAGGCTACTTCGTCATCCGTTCTGTACTGGAGGGTGTTACCCTACCAGGCCCGCTGGAAGACATCTCCCTTACACTGGGCGAACTAACGGGGGAATCAGGGAAGCAAGGGAGCCTTCTAGCAGACGTTAGACAGCGAGAGCTGATACGTGAAGCCGTGGCCCAGTTGAAGGTGGCGCAGGGACATAACCCCATCTATCAGGTGCGGGAGGTGGAGCCTTGGTCAAGGATACCGGAGCGCAGGGCAGTTCTGATGCCCTACGAGCCCTGAGCCTGCCAGTCCCGCTACCAGTAAAAGCCGATGGGCAGGGGAACCCCGTGACTGTGCAACTGAAAGGGCGATGGCTCAAGGTGGAGTCTATGGCTGACAGGTGGCGCATTGACGACGAGTGGTGGAGAAGCGAGCCAGTTAGCCGTCTGTACTACGATTGCATGGTGGACCAGGGGTTGAAGGTGACTGTGTTCCATGACCTTGTGGCTGGGCAATGGTTCCTGCAGAAGGCTTGAAGCAATGTCCTACGCAGAGCTTCATTGCCACAGCAATTACTCCTTCCAGGAAGGGGCCTCCTTCATCCATGAGCTGCTGGCCCGCACCGTGGAGTTGGGCTACCCAGCCCTGGCGCTTACCGATCACGACAACCTGTGCGGCGCTATGGAGTTCGCCCGCGCTGCACGCTCCCTGGGCGTCCAGCCCATCACCGGTGCTGAGGTCACCCTCCAAGGCGGCCACCACGTCACCCTGCTGGCTGAGTCTCAAAAAGGGTACGGCAACCTGTGCCGCCTGCTCTCGGCGGGCAGGCTCACCGTGGACCGTCGTGAGCCGGAGCTAGGCCCGCGCTTTCTATCAGAGCACTCCGAAGGCTTGATCCTGCTTACAGGGTGCCGTGAAGGAGAGGTGTCGTCTCTTGTCCAGGAAGGACGACTAAACGAGGCTGAAACAACCTTGCGACAATACATGGAATGGTTCGGCACGAGCAACGTCTACGTCGAACTGCAGCAGAACCTTGTCCAGGGCGATACGCGGCGCAACCGGCATCTGGTGGAACTGGCCCGCCGGCTAGGCGTGGGTACAGTCGCCACCAACAACGTCCACTACCACGTCAGGGAGCGCAACCAACTGCATGACGCGCTGGTGGCCGTCAAGCACCTCAAGAGCCTGGAAGAAACGCACCGTGAGCGCAGGGCCAACAGCGAGTTTTATCTGAAGTCGCCTGCTGAGATGACCGAGCTTTTCCACGACTATCCCGACGCCATCGCCAACACCATCCGCATAGCAGAGCGGTGCGCCAGCTTTGAACTCACCAGAGACCTGGGCTATAAACTCCCAGAGTCGCCAGTGCCGGAGGGGTTCACCCAGGAGAGCTATTTGAGGCTCCTGTGCGAACAGGCTGCCCTCCGGCGGTACGGCGGCATCACCGATAAGGTAAAGGCCCGCCTGGACGAGGAGTTCCGGCTGATCCGCCGCCACAACCTGACGGGGTTCCTGCTCATCTACCACAACATTATCCAGTTAGCCCGGCGAGTGCAGGTTGACCTGGGCCTGGTGGACCCGGAACTCCCCATCGAAGAGCGTCCCCCTGGCCGTGGTAGAGGCTCCAGCGTCTCCATGCTGGTGGGCTACCTCATCGGCCTCAGCCACATAGACCCGTTGCAGTTTGACCTATCTCTGGAGCGGTTTCTACCCGACGACGACCTGGCCAGCGTGCCGGACATTGACCTGGACTTTCCCCGCAACATCCGAGAGGAGCTGATCAAGCGGGTCCACGAGAAGTACGGCTTTGAACATGCGGCGCTGACAGGGATGATCAGCACCTACAAACTTCAAGGTGCAGTACGTGACCTGGGAAAGGCGCTGGGCCTGCCTCCCGACATGGTGGACAAGCTGGCAAAGCGGGCCGAGCACGCCCATGCCAGCAACCTGGGTGCCGAGATGGAGGCGCTTCCTGAGTTCCGTCACCTGGTGGATGCCCCTGGCTGGCGCGACCTGATACGCCTGGCCTTGGAGCTGGACGGCTTCCCCAAGTACCTGGCGCAGCATCCCGGCGGCATGGTGATCAGCTCCACTCCACTGACGGAGATGGTGCCTGTGCAGCCTGGGGCCATCAAAGACCGTTACATCATGCAGTGGGACAAAGACAGCATAGACGATGCTGGCTTTGTGAAGATTGACTTCCTGGCCCTGGGTGCCCTGTCCCAGATGGAGGAGGCGCTGGACCTCATAGAGCGGCACACAGGCTCCTGTCCAGACCTCTCCCGCATAGACTTCGACGACCAAGCCGTCTACGACACGATCTGCCGTGCGGACACCATTGGGATATTCCAGGTGGAGAGCGCAGCCCAGATGCAGACAACACCCCTCCTGCAACCCAGAAACCTGTTCGACATGGCCCATGAGGTGGGCGCTGTGAGGCCAGGGGTTGGCGTCAACGACGGAGTTACCCAGTATATCCTCCGAAGGCAGGGCCGGGAGCCTGAGACCTACGACCACTCGCTGGAGAGGCGTGCTTTGGAGCGGACCAGGGGCGTGATCCTGTTCCAGGACCAGGTGAACCAGCTGGCAATGGACGTTGCTGGCTTCACCCCCCGCGAGGCCGACCAGCTCCGGCGTGCCTTTGGGAAGAGGAACGCCGAGCAACTCCTGGCGGCTTACTGGGAGAAGTTCAGGGATGGAGCAGGCAAGAAGGGTGTAGATGAAGAGACGGCCCAGCGTATCTTCAAGAAGTTCAACGGTTACTACATGTTCCCGGAGTCCCACGCCTTCGCCTTCGGCGTAACAGCTTTCCAGATGGCGTGGGTCAAGCTCTACTACCCGCTGGAGTTCTACGTAGCCATATTCAACCAGCAGCCCATGGGGTTCTACAATCCTGAAACCCTCAAGGAGGATGCCCGGCGACATGGAGTGACTGTCCTGAACCCAGACATCAACCTTAGCAACGCGGAGTGCATAGCCGAGGGCGGCTCACTACGGCTGGGCTTCCGGTACGTCTCGGACATCGGGCCTGCCGCCGCGCAAGCGGTCCTGGAAGCACGCAACGGCGGAGGCATATTCGATTCGGTTGCTGAGTTCATGGAGCGCACCCGCCTGCATCGGGCAGAGGTGGAGAACCTGGCAAACGCCGGGGCCTTCGATAGCTTGACCCCTGATCGCCGTGCCATACGGTGGGAGATAGGCCTTAGATACCGGCCTGTGAACGAACAGTTCGCCTTGACCATGCCTGTCAAGCAGGACATGGTTTCGCTGCCTCAACTCACCCTATGGGAACGGATGGATGGAGAGTACCGGGCTATGGGAGTACACCCATCCTCGCATGTCATGGCCCATATGAGGGCAGGGCTGGGAAGCGAGGTGATTGCCAGCAGGGATATCCAGGAGATGCCGGATGGGGCGCAGGTAATGGTTGCCGGGCTGGTCATACGCAGGCAGAGGCCCCAGGGCAAGGCCGTATTTGTCACTCTGGAAGACGAGTACGGGCACACCCCGCTGATCCTGTGGCCCAAGACCTTTGAGAAGTATCGCCAGGCATTGAAGGAACCCTTCGTGGTGGTGACTGGCAACGTTACTCGCAGGGACGGGACCATGAATATCCTGGTAACTAAGGTACTGCCATTGAAGGGCCTAGAAGTTGCGCCGAAAGCAGATGGCAAGGCTGCTGCTCCTTGATCCCCATTTATGGTTCCTGGAAGTCTCGGGCAAACCACGAGAAGAGAACAGCCTTCGGAACAGTCTATCCATCCTGAGCCTCGCGCTGGATTTGCTTCGAAACGACTTAGGCACATCTGTTTCCTAGTAGGTTGGGAGCAAGCTAATTCTTGCGCCTATGCTACCCGGGTGTCGTGCAATTCCCTATCCTGGTTCCCTGCCAATGGACTAATATATCCCTGTCATGACAATCAATGGCACCCCACTGCTGTCGAAGACGCGCTTTATCGCAGGTCTACAGTGCCTCAAGAGACTGTATCTGGAAACATACCACCGTGAACGCCTGCCACCTGTTGACCAGGCCCAGCAGGCGCTGTTTGACTCAGGAAACGCTGTTGGGAAGCTTGCCTGTGACCTCTTCCCGGGTGGCCACCTCGTGGAAGAGGATTACCTTGCCCACAGACAGGCAGTGCAGAAAACACAGAAGCTGATC